>CAYMRG010000176.1:0-9638 GCA_964392555.1 uncultured candidatus Brocadiaceae bacterium | reverse complement strand
CAGGCCCGGTTGCAGCACCTCCGGGAAGCCGGCGATCGCCGCGCCGCGCGGCGCGTCGGGGCGGTTGCCACCGTTGCCGCCGTTGGCGGCCTGGCCGAGCGCGGCGCGCTGCAGCACGACGTCGAGCACTTCGGTCGGTGTCTCGAGCGTCAGCACGACCGTCGAGCCGATCGCGCCGACGCACAGCGCGCGCACCTGCTCGAACGACAGCCCGGCGACCTTCTGCTGGTCGACCGCGCGCAGGATCGCGCCGGTCGGCACCTTGGCGCGCGCGGCGGGGCCGTCGGGCGCGAGCTGGGCGACGACGAAGTTGCCCTGCTGGTCCTGCTGGAACGCGATGCCGACGCCGCCGACCGCCGGCTGCTCGGGCTGGCCGTTAGGCGCCGGCTGGTCGGGCTGGCCGCCCTCGGCGGGCGTCGGGTTGCCGGTGCCCAGGCGGATCTTCGGCACCTTCGGCAGGTGCTGGCCTGGCAGGGCCAGCGACAGCGGGAGCAGGCAGAGCGCGAACGGAACGATGCGGCGGATGGTCATGATGGGAGCCCGCGTGGGCGGACGACCAGCCATTGCCCGGACGCCGGCGAGTGTGACCGGGATCGTCGCGCCGAGCGGGTCGGTCGGTGACATCCCCAGGGGCGTCGCCGACGGGCCCTTGGCATCGCATTCGCATGCATCTGCCGCTACCCTGGCTTCTCCCGGACCGATAAAGCCGAAGCTCAGCACCCTTCACGCTACATGGGAGAGACCGACATCGCGGTGGTCGGCATGGCCTGCCGCTTGCCCGGCGCAGCCAGCCTCGACGCCTTCTGGCGCCTGCTGCGCGATGGCCGCGACGCCCGAGTCGAGCTGACCGACGAGCAATTGCGCGCGGCCGGGGTGCCGGCGGAGCTGGTGGCGGACCCGGACTTCGTCAAGGCGGCGATGCTCCTCGACGGCATCGACCAGTTCGACGCCGGCTTCTTCGGCATGTCGCCGCGCGACGCCGCGCTGTTCGATCCGCAGCACCGGGTGTTCCTCGAGGTCGCGTGGGAAGCGTTCGAGCACGCCGGCCACCTGCCCGAGAGGTTCCCCGGCCGCATCGGCGTGTTCGCCGGCTGCGGCATGGACACCTACCTGCTGCACAACATCCTCACCAATCCGGACCTGGTGCAGCGGATCGGGATGTTCCTGATCCGGCACACGGGCAACGACAAGGACTTCCTCGCGACGCGCGTCAGCTACCAGTTCGACCTGCGCGGGCCGAGCGTCAACGTCGTCACCGCGTGCTCGACGTCGCTGGTCGCGATCCATCAGGCCGCGCACAGCCTGCTCGCCGGCGAATGCGACATGGCGCTCGCCGGCGGCGTGACGATCCTCGTGCCGCAGGATCGCGGCTACGTCTTCAAGGACGGCGAGGTGTTGTCGCCGGACGGGCATTGCCGGACGTTCGACGCGGACAGCAAGGGCACGATCTTCGGCAGCGGCGCCGGCATCGTCGTGCTGCGGCGGCTGCAGGATGCGCTGGCCGACGGCGACCACATCCACGCGATCGTCGCCGGTTCGGCGGTCAACAACGACGGCGCGCGCAAGGTCAGCTACCTCGCGCCGAGCGTCGACGGCTACGCGGAGGTCGTCGCGGAAGCGCTGGCGCTGTCCGACATCGACGCCGAGAAGGTGCAGTACGTCGAGGCCCACGGCACCGGCACGTCGGTCGGCGACCCGATCGAGATCGAGGCGCTGACGCAGGCCTTCCGCGCGTCGACCAGCAAGAGCGGCTACTGCGGCATCGGCTCGGTCAAGACCAACATCGGCCACCTCGACACGGCGGCCGGCGTCGCCGGCTTCCTCAAGGTCGTGCTGGCGATGCGACACGGCGAGCTGCCGGCGAGCCTCAACTACCGGCGGCCCAACCCGCTGATCGACTTCCCGCGCACGCCGTTCTACGTCACCGAGTCGAAGCAGCCGTGGCCGCGCCCGGCGCACGGCCGCATCGCCGGCGTCAGTTCGCTCGGCGTCGGCGGCACCAACGCGCACGTGCTGGTGCGCGAGCCGGGCGAGCAGGCGACGGTCGCAGCACGGCCCTACCCGCGTCGTTGCCACCTGCTGCCGATCAGCGGCAAGGGCGAGGCCGCCGCGGTCGCGAACGGGAAGGCGATGGCCGCGCACCTCGGTGGCGCGGACGCCGCGGCGCTGCCGGAGATCGCGTGGACGCTGCAGAACGCGCGGCGCGGCTTCTCGCACCGCGGCTTCGCGGTCGGCAGCGAACCGGCCGAACTCGCCGCGCAGCTCGCGGCGCCCGAATGGAAGGCCGCGCTGAAGAAGGCCGCCGACCGCGCGCCGTCGATCGTGTTCCTGTTCCCGGGCGGCGGCGCGCAGTATCCGGGCATGGCGAAGGGCCTCTACGAGCACGAGCCGGCGTTCCGCAAGGCCGCCGACGAGTGCTTCGCCGCGCTGCCGGGCCCGCGCGCGCAGCAGGTGCGCGACCTGCTGTTCGGCGACCAGGCGGTGGCGACCTACGGCGAACAGCTCGAACGGCCGACGCTGGCGCTGCCGGCGCTGTTCCTCGTCGAGTACGCGCTGGCGCGCACGCTGCAATCGTTCGGCATCGAGCCGGATGCGATGCTCGGCCACAGCATGGGCGAGTACGTCGCCGCGTGCCTGGGCGGGACGTTCACGCTGCAGCAGGGCATGCAGGTCGTGCTGCTGCGCGGCGAGCTGTTCGAGCAGGTGCAGCAGGGGGCGATGCTGACGGTGCCGATGGCGGCCGACCAGGCGATGACCCTCGGCGACAGCGACGTGTCGCTGGCCGCGGCCAACGCGCCGCAGCTGTCGGTGCTCGCCGGTTCGGTCGCGACGATCGAGCGGCTGGAGCAGAAGCTGCAGCACGACGGCGTCGACTGCCAGCGGCTGCGCATCCACGTCGCCGCGCACAGCCACCTGCTCGATCCGATCCTCGATCGCTTCCGCGACGGGCTGCGCGCGATGGCGCTGCAGCCGGCGAAGAAGCCGTGGATCTCGAACGTCACCGGCGACTGGATCGACGCGCGCCGCGCCGCCGATCCGGACTACTGGGTCGAGCACCTGCGGCGCACGGTGCGCTTCCAGGACGGCGTCGCGACGCTGCTGACCGGCGGCGATCGCGTGTTCGTCGAGGTCGGTCCGGGCAAGGCGCTGTCGTCGCTGGTGCGCATGCACGAGCGCGCGACCAAGAGCCCGAGCCTGGTGACGCTGCCGCATGCGAAGGACGCCAAGCCCGCCGACGCGTTCGCGCTCGAGGCGGTCGGTCGCCTGTGGCAGCTCGGCGCCACGGTCGACTGGCTGGCGTTCCACGGCGGTGCGCCGCGCCGGCGCGTCGAGCTGCCCAGCTACCAGTTCCAGCGGCAGCGCCACTGGATCGAGCCCGGCGCGCAATTCGCGCGCGAAGGGGTGCTGCGCAGCGACGAGGAGCAGGCGCCGCCGACGCGGCTGCCGACGACCGACTGGCTGCGTGAACCTCTGTTCCGCGCGCAGGAGCTCGCGGCCGCGGTCGCGGCGCAGGCGGATGCGCGCTGGCTGTGCCTCGGCGGCGAGTTCGCGGCGACGTTCGCGGCGCGCGTGCGCGCCGGCGGCGGCCGCGCGGCGGTCGTCGCGCCGGGCGCGGTGGCGCGCGACGGCGAACGCTGGACGCTGCCGTTCACCGACGCCGCGGCGTGGGAACGCGCACTCGGCGAGATCGTCGCCACCGGCGGCGCGCCGCAGCGGATCCTGTTCGCGTGGCCGATCGACGAAGGCGACGCGCTGGCGCTCGTCAGGGGCCTGGTCGCGCTGTTCCAGGCGCTCGGCCGCCTCGACCTGGCCACCGGCGTGCGCGTGCTCGCGGTCACCCGGTCGGCCGTGCGCGTCGCCAGCGAGGCGATCGAGCGGCCGGGCCAGGGCGCGATCGGCGGCCTGCTGCGCGTCGTGCCGCGCGAATACGCCGGGGTGCGCACGCGCAGCGTCGACGTCGACGCCGCGGCGCTCGCGGGCGGTGAGACGTTGGCCGCCGCGTTGCGGCGCGAGATCGAGAGCGACGACGCGCCGCTGCAGGTCGCGCTGCGCGGTGCCGTGCGCCACGTGCAGGAACTCGTCGCGATGCCCGCGCCGGCCGGCAACGGCCACGCGTCGCCGTGGCAGCAGGGCGGCAGCTATCTGATCACGGGTGGTCTCGGCGGCATCGGCATGATCGTCGCGGAGCACCTCGCGCGCACCGCCAAGGCGAAGCTCGTGCTGGTCGGGCGCCGCGGCCTGCCGGCACGCAAGGTGTGGGATCGCTGGCTCGAGCTGCGGCCGGGCGATCGCCAGGCCGGGTCGATCCGCGCCGTGCAGGGGCTGGAGCGCCAGGGTGCCGAGGTCGAGGTGGTCGCCGCCGATGTCGCGGATCGCATGACGATGGCGGCGGCGGTGCGCACGGCTCGGCAGCGCTTCGGCGGTCTGCACGGCGTCGTCCACGCCGCCGGCGTGCTCGACGACGGCCTGATGCAGACGCGCAGCGCGGAGCAGATCCAGCGCATGCTCGCGCCGAAGGTGCAGGGCGCGCTGGTGCTCGACGAGGTCACCGCCGACACGGGGCTCGCGCAGTTCGTGCTGTTCGCGTCGACGAGCGGTCTCGCCGGCATCCCCGGGCAGTGCGACTACGCCGCGGCCAACGCGGCGCTCGACACGTTCGCGCAGTGGCGTTCGGCGGCGCGGCCCGGCCGCACGCTGGCCGTCGACTGGGGCATCTGGCAGGACGCCGGCATGCTGACGCAGCCCGCGGCCGGCACGGCGCCGGTCGCGCCGACCTGGCTCGGCGAACGCAGCGACCGCGACGGCGAGGTCGAATTCGCCGGCGAATGGGCGCCGGCGACGCACTGGCAGCTCGCCGAGCACCGCGTGCGCGACGGCGAGTGCGTGATGCCGGGCACCGGCCACCTCGAGCTGATGACGGCCGCCGTCGCGGCGGTCGCCGGCAGCGCGGCGGTGACCTTGCGCAAGGTCGAGCTGCTGACGCCGCTCGCGTTCCCCGGCGACGCGCCGCGGCAGGTGTTCGTCACCGTGCGCCGCCAACGCGTCGGCTACGACGTCGCGGTCGCCAGCGCACCGGCCGGCAACGCGGATGCGCACGCGCGCGTCACGCACGCGCGCGCCGCGGCGGTCGGTGAGGCGAGCGGCGCGGAGATGGTCGATCTCGGCACGTGGCGCGCCGCCGCGCGCACGCCGGCGCCGGCGACGAGCGACCAGCAGCGGCACGTCGTGTTCGGCCCGCGCTGGCAGTGCATCGAGCACGTCGCCACGGGCAACGACGAAGCGGTGGGCGAGCTGAGCCTGCCGGCACCGTTCGCCGGCGACCTGGCCGAACACGCGCTGCACGCCGCCCTGCTCGACATGGCGTTCGGCATCGGCATCCGCCTGCTGTCGACCGGCGCCGAGGACGCGCTGTTCGTGCCGGTCGGCTGCGAGGAGGTGGTGCTCTATGGCCGCGTCCCCGCGAAGGTGACGAGCCACGTGCGCGTGCGCGCGCGCGACGACCACGCCCGCCTGGGCACCCTCGACGTCACCGTCGCCTCGGCCGAGGGGATCGTCGTCGCCGAGCTGCGCGGCCTGTCGCTCTACGGCGTGCGCGGTGCGTTCGGCGCCGCGTCGCCGGCCGCGGGCAGCACCCCGCCGCCGCCGCACGTCGCACCGGCCGCGAGTCCGCCGGCCGCGCCCGCGCCGCGGATCCGAGCGATCCTCGGTCGCGGCATCACCGGTCCCGAAGGCATGGCCGCGCTCGATCGCGCGCTGGCCGGCAGTTCGCCGCAGGTCGTCGTGTCGTCGCTGGACGTCGGGCGCACGGCCGCCTGGCTGTCGCTGCCGCCGGAGAAGCCGCGCGCGGCCGCCGCGGTCACCGCGCCGGTCGCCGGCGCCGGCGCCGACGATGCGCCGCGCGACGAGGTCGAACAGAAGCTCGCCGCGGCCTTCCGCGACCTGCTCGGCGTCGACCAGCCCGGCCTCGACCAGGACTTCTTCGAACTCGGTGGCCACTCGCTGCTCGCGGTGCGGCTGTTCGCGCGCATCCACAAGGAGTTCGCCCTCGACCTCGAGCTCGCGACGCTGCTCGGCGCCGGCACGGTGCGCAAGCTCGCGGTCGTCGTGCGCGGCGAGCTGAAGCTGCCCGAACCCGGCAGCGAGCCGGTGCGCTCGGTCGCGGCCCGCAAGGGCCAGCACATCGTGCCGATCCAGGTCGAGGGCACGCGGCCGAAGCTGTTCCTCGTCCACGGTGCCGGCGGCAACGTGCTCGGCTTTCGCGAGCTGTCGCATTACTTCGGCAAGGACCAGCCGGTCTACGGCCTGCAGGCGCGCGGCGTCGACGGCAAGCAGGCGCCGTTCGAGACGATCGACGAGATGGCGACGGCGTATCTCGCCGAGCTGCGCGAAGTGCAGCCGCACGGGCCGTACTTCCTCGGCGGCTACAGTGGCGGCGGCGTGGTCGCCTACGAGATGGCGCAGCAGCTCCGCGCGGTCGGCGAGCAGGTCGCGTTCATCGGCATGATCGATTCGTGGTGCCCGCAGATGAAGCGCCGCGGCAAGGCCGCGCGCACGCTGATGCACGTCGGTCGCGTGCTGAAGCGCGGCCCGGGCTACCCGGTCGCGCTGGTCAGGATGAAGCTCGCGCGGCTGAAGTCGGCCAAGCAGAACCAGGAGGCGCGCGAGGAAGGCGGCGTGATGCCGGCGGCGATGCGCGGCGAGGACGTGCAGTTCGCGTTCGAGCGCGCGTTCGAGCGGCACCGCGTCCAGCCGTATCCGGGCAAGGTGTGGCTGTTCCGCTGCACGGACCACGATCTCGGCACGCGCTACGTGTGGGACGAGATGCTCGGCTGGGGACCGTTCGTCGCGCTGCGGGTGACGCAGTGCCCCGGCAACCACTTCACGATGTGCACCGAGCCCAACGTGCAGGTGCTGTGCGCGCACATGATGCGTGCCATCGACGAGGCGATCGCGGCGCTCGGCGACGCGGCGAAGCCCGCCGGCTGATGCCGATGGCGCCGCGCGCGAACCGCATCTGGCTCGTCGTCTGGATCCTCGCCGCGGTCGTCCTGGTCGCGCGTGCCACGAGCCGCCGCGAGGCGAAGGGTGTGATCCTCGACCACGTCGAGTTCGGTCGCCGGCTGTGGCTCGGCGAAGACGTCTACGGGCCGTGGCGGTCCGACGTCGATGCGCCGCTCGCGCCGCTGCATCCGCCGTACCCGCCGTCGTTCGGCCTGATGACGATGCCGTGTGCGCTGGTCGCCGAGGTCGCCGGCATGCGCGCGGCGCGCGCCATGTGGGCGCTCGTGCAGATCGGCTGCCTGGTCTGGATCGCGCGCGTGCTGCGCGACCTGCTGACCGGGCGGGCCGAGCATGCGCCGCCGGCCGCGAACGACGGACGCGCGGCCAACTGGCATCTGATCTGGCTGCTCGGCGCGCTGCTGTTGCTGCGCTTCCTGTTGCGCGACATGCACGGCGGCGGCGGCAACGTGATCAACCTCGCGCTGTGCCTCGCGGCGTTCGCCGATGCCGAGCGCGGCAAGCCCCTGCGCGCCGGCCTGCTGCTCGGCTTCTCGCTGGCGACCAAGCCGACGCAGCTCTGGCTGCTGCCGATGTTCGCCGTGTTCGGCCGCTGGCGTGCGCTCGGCTGGACCGCCGCGACCGGCTTCGGCTGCGTGCTGGTGACGTTGGCGCTGCAGCGCTTCGACGTGGCGCCGTGGCTGCGCTGGATCGAAGGCACCTGGGCGCTGGCGACGCAGAGCGATGCGTTCGCCGATCCGGCGCTCGGTTTCCCGAAGTTCGAGTGGATGAACCAGTCGCTGCGCTGCGCGCTCGCGCGTTGGCTCGGCGAGGTGCCGCCGGAGTTCGCGGCCAAGGTCGCATGGGGCGTGCCCCGCGGCCTCGGCTTCGTGCAGGCGACCGTCGCCATGGTGACCCGCATCGTGAGCGTGTCGCTGCTCGCACTGACGCTGGTCGTCGGTTGGCGCGCGCGGCGCAGCACGATGGGGCGCATGTGGGCGTTCGCCGGCGCGCTCGTGCTGTCGGTGCTGCTGAGCCCGCTGAGCTGGAAGGCCCACCACATGGCACTCGCTCCGGTCGTCGTGCTGCTCGTGCACCGCGCGCTGCAGCGCCGCGAACGCTGGATCTGGGCGCTGTTCGCCGGCTGGGTGCTCTGCTGCCAGCTCGGCGCCGACCTGGTCGGCGACGCCGCCGACGAATGGGGCAACAGCGTCTACGTCGTCACGGCCTGGGACCTGGCGCTGCTGGTTCTCGCCGCGCGGCTGGCGCATTCGGCGTCGTTGGCCGCGCGCACGCCCGGCACGGCGATTCCCGATCGGCTACACTGAGCCCTCGGAGAACCCCATGCATACCCTTCGTCCCATCGCAGTCGTGGCTGCGTTCGTCTGCTCGGCCGCGGCCCAGACCGTGTGGAGCATGGGCGCGCCATGGACGGACCTCGCCGCGGTCGTCGGCGCGGCAGCGCCTGGCGACATCGTGCTCCTCAACGGTATGACGTTCCCGCCCTTCGCGCTGAACAAGGGGCTGACGTTCGTCGGGCCGGGTGTGATCCGTCCGCCCGTGTCCAGCAGCGGCACGACGGCTCTCGTGATCCCGACCACGCAGCGGGCGCATTTCCTCGACGTCGACTTCCTGCCTGCGGCCGTGTTCGACTGGTACACGCACGCGGTCACGGCCAACGGCGTCGTGACGTTCGAGGACTGCACCTTCGGCGCCGGTGTCCCGTACAGTCTCGCCGTCGCCGGTACGATCCTGCTGGAGCGTTGCACGTTCACGCCCGCGACATTCCTGAACCCGCAGACGCAATCGGCCGGCATGCAGGTGCTGGGCGGGGTTTGCTGGATCGCGAACAGCACCCTGGTCGGCGGTCCCGGCCATTTCAACTCGGGCGGGAATCCGTACGTGATCCCGCCCACGACGGCGCTGCGCGTCGAAGCGGGCACGGTCGTCATCGCGAGTTCCACGATGACGGGCGGTGACGGCTATGTCGACTCGATCTTCGGCACGCCGGAGGCGGGCGCGCCGGCCCTGGTGCTCGTCGGCGGCGACGTCACGTTGGCCGACTGCATGCTCGTGGGCGGCAGCAGCCCCGCGAGCTTGCCGGGTGCGACTGCGCTCGATGCCGGCGGGGGGGCCGTGTCGCAGGCCCGGACGACGTTCCTCGGCGGTGCGGGAACCCCGGCCGGCCCGCCGACGACGGGAACGGTCACACTGGTTCCCGGACTGGTCGGCCTGGCGATGCCGCAACCTTTCCGACTCGGCCTGAGCGCCCAACTGATCGCGACGGCCGGCTCGTCGCAGCTGCTCGGGATGGTCGCCGCCGTCGACTCCGCAGCCGCGACGCAAACGGGGGTATCGGGGCCGTTTCTCGCCGCGCCGCAGCTGATCCCGGTGCTGGTGGCCGCCCCGCTGGCCGGTGGGCAAGTCGTGCGCACGATCAACGTGCCCAATCAGGCCGCACTGCTCGGCGCGGCGCTGTTCGCCCAGGCGTTCCAGTTCGATGGCACGATCCTGCGCGTTTCACCGGTGGTCGGCGGCACCGTCTACTAGGAATCGTGCAGGCCAGCGGCCAGGCCCGCCCTGACTACTACTCCCGCGTTTCCTCGCGTGGCGAGCGGATTCGCCGTTGGCGAGCGGGA
>CAYMRG010000175.1:0-9648 GCA_964392555.1 uncultured candidatus Brocadiaceae bacterium | reverse complement strand
AGTACTGCATGCCGGAGGACGACTACGCGTGTCTGCCGAAGTCCGACGTGCTGACCTTCGAGGAGATCGGGCGCCTGGTAGACGTGATCGTCGGCCTCGGCGTGACCAAGGTGCGCCTGACCGGCGGCGAACCGCTGCTGCGCCAGGACCTGGCGACGCTGGTCGGCATGGTCGCAGCGCGCCCGGCGATCGCCGACCTCGCCATGACCACCAACGGCGTGCTGCTGCGCGATCAGGCCAGCGCGCTGCGCGCGGCCGGCCTGCAGCGCGTGACCGTCTCCCTCGACACGCTCGATCGCGAGACATTCCGCCTGCTGGCGCGGCGCGACGACCTGGCGCGCGTGCTCGACGGCATCGCCGCCGCGCGCGCCGCGGGCTTTGCCGAGCTCAAGCTCGACACCGTCGTGATCGCCGGCGTCAACGACGGCGAACTCGCCGCGCTGCTCGACTTCGCGCGCGGCCACGGCGCCGAGCTGCGCTTCATCGAGTACATGGACGTCGGGGGCGCGACGCAGTGGCGCGCCGATCGCGTCGTCAGCCGCGCCCGCATGCTCGAACGGCTGCAGCAGGCGTTCGGCCTGATCCGCGAGCTGCCGCGCACCGACAGCGCCCCCGCCGAGCGGTTCGCGCTCGGCGACGGCACGACCTTCGGCATCATCAGCTCGGTCACGCAGCCGTTCTGCCGGACCTGCGATCGCGCCCGCCTCACCGCCGACGGCATGTGGCTGCTGTGCCTCTACGCCCAAACCGGCATCGACCTGCGCGCGGCGCTGCGCGGCGGCGCCGACGACGCCGAGCTGCGGCGCCTGATCGCGGCGCGCTGGAGTGCCCGCGAGGACCGCGGCGCCGAAGTGCGCGCCGCCTCACCCGATCGCCGCCCATCCGCCGAACCAGCCGATCTGCGCCGCAACCCACACCTCGAGATGCACACGCGCGGCGGCTGACTTTCCCCTGCTGTTCTTCTCTCTTCCGGTCTTCTCTCTTCTGGTCTTCTCTCTTTTGGCTTTTTCTGCTTCTGCTTCTTCTCTGTGGTCTCTGTGTTCTCTGTGTTTCCTTTTTCTGGGTTTCTCCCAGAAGAAATAAACACAGAGAACACAGAGACCACAGAGAAGAAACAGAAGCAGAAAGAGAAGAAGCAGAAGAGAAGAAGCAGAAGAGAAGAAGCAGAAGAGGAGGAGCGGAAAGAGGAGGGGCGGAAGGGAGGGGCGGCGGGGAGTCAGGATTGCCGCAGACGGTCGGCGAGCACGTGGCAGAGGACGACGAAGCCGACGATTGCCAGTGCGGGGAACAGCCACAGGTGCCAGGTGCCGAGGTGGGCGTGTTCGCGGCCCTGTTGCAGCAGCGTGCCCCACGAGCTGGTCAGCGCGCCCGGGCCGAGTCCGAGGAACGAGAGCGTCGCCTCGGCGACGACCGCGTTGGCCATCGCGAAGGCGGCGGTGACGCCGATCTGGCTGCGCACCTGCGGCAGCAGGTGGTGCGTGACGAGGCGCAGTTCGCGGACGCCGAGCGAACGCGCGACCTGCACGTAGTCGCGTTCGCGCAGCGACAGCAGCTCGCCGCGGACGATCCGCGCGAAGCTGGTCCAGAACAGCCCGGCCATCACGAGCACGAGACCGAGCTGCGAGTCGCCGAAGAAGGCCGCGGCGAACAGCAGGAACAGCAGGCTCGGGAAGCACAGGAACACCTCGATGACGCGCTGCACGAGCATGTCGACGAGGCCGCGACGCAGTCCGGCGACCGCGCCGATCGCGACCCCGAGCAGCGCCGCCAGCAGCACGGCGGTGCCGCCGATCAGCACCGCGGTGTGCGCGCCGTGGACGATGCGCGCGAGCAGGTCGCGACCGGTGTCGTCGTTGCCGAACGGGTGCGCGGCCGTCGGCGGCGCACCGAACAGCGCGTTGTTGGTCTCCTCCGGCCCGTACGGCCACGGCGGCATGACGACGAGGTCGTCGGCATCGGCCGGCAACCGCGCCCACCACTGCTTCCACGAAAGGTCTTCGGGGCCGGTGGGCGCCTTGCCGAACAGGTCGGCGACCGCCGGGAACGACCAGTGCCCGGCGACGCGCGCCGCGAGCGGCACGTCGTTGACCAGCAGCGGCGCCAGCAGCGCGAGCGCCAACAACGTGCCCGCGAGCCAGAACGGCACGTGGCGCCAGCGCGACGGCCGCCGCAGGCCGGTGATGTCCGGCAGCAGCGTCACTGCTGCCACCTCACGCGCGGATCGACGATGTGGTGCGCGAGGTCGGACGCGATCAGCGCCAGCAGCGTGACCACCGACGTGATGACGACCAGCGCCATGATCGTCGCCTGGCGCATGACGGCCTCGTAGGCGAGCCGGCCGAGTCCGTCGAGCGCGAACAGGTTCTCGCAGACGATCGACCCGCCGACCAGCATCGGCAGCAGGAACCCGAGCAGCGTCGCCAGCGGCGCGCAGGCGTTGCGCAGCAGGCGCCAGCGCACGATCGCGGGCTCGAGGCCGAGCGCCTTCAGGTTCGCGGCGAACGGCGCACGCACCGTGCGCGCCACCGAGTCGCGCAGGAACCGGGCGATCAGCACGGTCGGCGCGACCGCCATGACCGCGACCGGCAGCGTCAGGTGCCAGGCGAAGTCGAGCACCTGCCAGCCGAACGTCCAGTTGGCCGCATCCTTGGCCCGCAGGCCACCGGGTGGGAACCACGCCAGCCAGGCGCCGGCGAAGCCGAGCAGCAGCAGCGTCGCCAGCAGGAACTCGGGCACACCGGCGATCACGAACAGCGCGCGCGACGCGACGCGTTCGCCGGGCGAGCCCGCGCGCATCCCCATCCAGACGCCGAGTGGCACGCCGACCGCCGTGGCGGCGAGCAGCGCCAGCAGACCGAGCCACATCGTCACCGGCAACGCCTCGCCGAGCCGCCGCCGCAGCGCGATGTCGTCGTCCTCGGGGCCGGCGAAGCGCAGCGTCAGCGCGCGCCGCACCCACTGCGAATAGCGCTGCGGCAACGGCGCGGGCTCGAGCGTGACCGGGTCGATCATGCCGTAGCGCAGACGCAGCGCGGCGATCGCCCGTTCGCGGTCGTCGCGCGTCATCGCCACGCCGGCGTCCTGCTGCCGGGCCGCCTCGATCTGCGCGCGGTCGACCGGCGCCGCGTCGAGCACCGCGAACGTCACGAACGTGATGCCGAGCAGCGAGAACGGCAGCCAGCACAGTCGCAACAGGAGCCAGCGCCACATGGTCGGTCAGTCGGCGAGGATCACGCTCAGGATGGCCGCGCGCGTGTCGAGCCACGCCGCCCACGGATCCCGGCCGCGCTGGTGTTCCAGCGTGAGGATCGGGATCCGCAACGTCCCGCCGACCCACGAGCCGAGCGAGCCGGGCGTCGGTGCGATCTCGTTCGACGGCTGGACGCGGTAGCCGGACAGCCGCGAGAAGCGCTCGGCGAGCGCCTGGGACGGGCCGTCGAAGTTGATGAAGTGGTCGTCGCGCCAGCTGTGGGCGACGATCACCAGATGCGGCCGGTCGGCGAGGATCAGGTCGTGCAGCGCCTGCGCCTCCGGCTGGTCGAGCGGCTGGGCGCCGAAGAACCGGCTCGGCTTGAAGTTCGTCGCCGGGTAGTTGCGGTTGAGGTCGACGCCGACCGCATTGCCGCGCGTGTGCTGTGCGGTGCCGTCCGGATTGACATCCTCGAGGATCGTCAGCGTGACCGCGTTCGTGGCGCCGGGCGCGGCGAAGAACGCGTGCGGCAGTTCGGCCGTGCTGACCGCGCCCTCGCGTTCGTCGCCGTGGATGCCGCCGATCCACAGCACCCGGCGCGAACCTTGTCCCAATCTGGTGATGCGCAGCGGCCGGCCCTTTCGGCTGTTGCCGATCGCCTGCCAGGAGAGGCGCCATCCCGGCGACGGCGCCACGGCCTCGGCGGCGGCGGCCATGCCATGGTCGTCAGGGTTCGCACTGCGTTCGTCGGCGCCCCGCTGCAGCGGGTGGAAACCCGAGCAGCCGACCAGCACCAGCGCGCCGCACGACCAGATCCGCATACGGCCGAGGACCATAGCCGACCGCAGGCTGGCCGCCATGCTGCCGATGCCCGGGATCGTGACGAGCGACATCGCCCGCGACCTCGACCGTACGGCCGCCGTCGCCAACGCCGGCGCGCTGGTGGCCAGGGGGCTGCTCTACGCAGCCGCCTACGTCGCGGCAGATCACTACGACTGCGGCCGGGCGATCCTGGCCGGCCTGCTGCTCGGCGATGCCATCGGCAACCTGGCAGCGTTCTGGACCTGGCGGCACGCCTGGCCCGACCTGCTGGGGCAGGCGCTGTTGCTGGGACTGTGCTGGCTCTGCCTCCACGACCGGGTCGGCTGGCCCGACGACCCCGCCCAGCGGGCGGTGCTCGGCCTGACGGCGTTCGGCGTCGGGGTCGCACGCCTCGGCGGCTCCCTGCTTTCCCGGATGTCGGACCCCGGCGATTGCGCCTGACCGGGGCGGCTGTCGGCCGGAGGTAGAATCCACGGCGAACCCACCGGCTGTCGGAGCGGAAACGTCGCCTGTCGCCTTGCTGCTGTGTTCGCGCGTCCCCCCTGCCTGTTCCGCCGAACCAGATCCGTCGACACCCCTTCTTTGCCATGATCCGACTCCGTTCCGACCTTTCTACCGTGGCCATCCTGTCGCTGGCCGCATCCCTCTCCGCCCAGAGCCTGTTGCCCACCCAGGGCCAGGTCGTCGGCCAACTCGGCAACACGGCGATCGGCCTCGCCGCCGGCGAGACGTTCGGCAGCACCTCGCCGTTCGACAACCCCGTGATGAGCGACGACGGGCTGATCCTGTTCCGCGCCACGCTGGTCGGCACCACGACCACCTCGAACAACAACCGCGGGCTGTTCCTCGGTCGCACCGCCGCCGACCTGCGCCTGTTCCTCCGCACCGACCAGATCGACCCGTCGGGCACGTATCCGAACTCGCATCTGCTGCAGGTCAGCTCCGGCACCGGCAACGTGCTGGGCTCCAACCTGTTCTCCAGCCAGCGCATCAGCCCCAACGGGACCTACACGATGTTCCCGGCGCAGCTCTACGACGGCGGCAACCCGGGCACCGACGGCCTGGTGCACACGGCCGCGGCCGGCACCGTCAACGACACGGTGATGTACTGGACCGCGGGCCCGACCTTCCTGATCCTCGCCCAGCAGAACGTCACGACGATGCTCGGTGGTGCGGCCCTCAGCAGCGCGATGTCGGGCAACTTCAGCCAGCAGTCGACCTCGTTGAACTCGAGCGGTCTCGCGATCTTCAAGAGCGATCTCGCCGGCGGTGACGTCACCGGCGTCGACGACAACACGGCCTGGATCATCGGCACGCCAGGCAGCCTGAGCTACTTCATGCGCGAAGGCACGGCGGTCAACGGCGGCGCCAACGTCGTCGGCGCCGGCCTCCTCGGCTTCAACTGCGCCCTCAACGACAACGGCTTCGTGCTGCACGACGAGCGGCTGTCGCTGACGCTCGGCACGAACCCGGCGACCGCCGCCAACGACTCGTGCCTGTTCATCACGGACACCACCGGCGGCGCCCCCTACAACCACGTCCTCGTCATGCGCGAAGGCGACCCGGCCGTGGACGCGACGGGCGCGCCGATGACCGGCGTCACCTACGGTTCGCCGACGATCTCGCAGGGCTTCACGAACAACGGCATCTGCGCCTTCCACACGTCGCTGCTCGGCACGCCGGGCGGCACGACGGACGACGACTCGATCTACGTCGGCGGCGTCGGCGGGTTCTTCCTCGTCGCGCAGGCCGGCCAGGTCGTCCCCGGCACCGCCGGCGAGGTCCTCGGCGTGATCAACACCACGTCGGGCCTCAGCGACGCCGGCGTGTTGTTCGGCGCCTCGCTGGCAGCCAGCCCCAATGTCACCGTGAACAACGACTCGGTGCTGCTGCTGGCGCGCGTCGGCCAGCCGCTGCAGTTGATCGCCCGCGAAGGTGATGCAGTCCCCGGCATGACCGGCTACGTGTTCGGCAGCGTCTCCGGCTCGTCGAACTTCGGCTCGTCGTCGTCGCACCGCGTGAACGCCCGCGGCCAGATGATGTTCAGCCTGACCGTCAACGACGGCACCAACGCGCCGACCGCGATGTGCAGCTGGGATCCGACCCACGGCATCCAGGTCCAGCTCGTCGGCAGCTCGACGCTCGGCGACACGATGGGTGGCGGCACGGTGTCCGTCGTCGCGACGCCCCTGCAGTTCCCGAACGGCAGCGGCGCCCTGCTCGGCTTCGCCAACAACGGCGACTTCCTCACCCGGACCACCATCGCCAACCCGACGGGCAACTTCATCGCCCGCGGCCACATCGGCTCGATGCAGAGCTCGCCGAGCGCGATCGACAGTGTCACCGGCGGCACGGTCAACTTCTCGATCGACGTCACCCCGGCCCACGGCCTGGCGCTCTACGTGATCCTCGGCACCACCAGCGGCACCAACCCGGGCTTCCCGTCGCCGCTCGGCCCGCAGCAGATCCCGCTGAACTTCGATTCGTGGACGCAGCTCTCGCTCGACCTGGCCAACTCGCCGGTCTACGCGAACTCGATGTGGTTCGTCGACGCGCAGGGCCTCGGCATGGCGCCGGCCAGCTTCAACATCCCGGGCGGCATCCCGGGCCTGCAGGGACTGCACCTCGACCACGCGGCGGTGCTGCTCGACTTCTTCACGCTCGCGTCGACGTTCGTCACCGAGCCGTCGGGCTTCACGATCGACTGATCGGCGGCCCGCCGATCGAGCGGGCACGCCGCAGCTCAGTCCGCTGAGTTCAGCGCAGCGTGCCCGCCAGCAGCGCCGTCGCGAGCAGCGAGGCGCGCAGCTGGTTGCCTTGCCGCGTGAAGTGCACGCCGTCGGTGAACAGCGCCTGGTCGACGAGCCGTGGCGCGAGGTCGACGACCGGCACGCCCGTCGTCCGCCCGAGTGCGCGCACGCGCTCGTTGCCGGCGTCGATCGACGCCTGCACCGCCGGGTGGCCGATGTACTCGCGCGCCGGGAACGCCTTCGACCAGGCGAACGTGCACAGCACGACACGCACGTGGTGCGCCGCGGCGACCGCGAGCAGCGACTGCAGGTTGCGCTCGAACAGCGTCGTGCCGTTGGTCTCGAGCATCGTTTCGATCGGCACCTCGCGGAACACGCCGTCCGGGTAGCGACCCTGCTGGCGCTGGCCGCGGAACGCGAACATGCGGCTGCTCGGCGGCGCGTCGCCGATGATCCGCAGGAGACTGCCCTGCGGTTCGATCGCGCCGCTGCGCACTAGCAGGACGCGCGCCAGCGTGCTCTGCTCGAGCCACGACGCCTCGACGAGGTGGCGATCGCGCCGCAGCCAGCCCGACAGGTCGCCGCGGTTCGCCTCGGGCGGCCAGACCATCCGCGTCAGCACGTCGTTGATGCCGTGGTAGACGACGATCACGTCGGGCTGCAGGTCGAGCAGCCGCGTCTCGAAGTTGATCAGCGTCTCGAGCGTCGTCCAGCCGGGACAGCCGGCGTTGAGCACCTCGACGTCCCGGCCGCGTTCGCGCAGCTCCTGCTCGAGCAGCACCGGCATCGTATCGTGCCAGTCGTCGACGCCTTCGCCGTAGGTCGTCGAGCCGCCGCAGCAGATGACGCGGGGCACGCCATCGCGCTTCGGCCCGACCTCGGCGCCGCGCATGCCGAGCGCGTTGTGCCGGTTGGCGCCGCGCTGGTAGCCGGGCACGAGGCAGAAGCCGAGGTGGCGATGCGCCTGGAAGCGCTCGTACTGGCCATAGCGTGCCTGCAGCTCGGCGATCGTCGCGAAACGGCGGAAATCCGCGTCGGCGGCGAACCAGTGCAGCCAGGCACGCGCGCCGAGTTCGAGCACGACGCCGAGCACCACCACCACCGCGCACGACAGCAGCGCCCGCTTGCCGAATCGGCCGACGCGGCGCATCGGCTCAGATCCCGTGCACGCAGGGATCTTCCGGGTCGAACACGAAGTTCGGCAAGCCGGTGATCCACGCCGAACCCTCGATCTCGGGCACGATCGCCGTGAACTCGCCGACGCGCGTCGTGCTGGCAACACGGGCGCGGAAGCGGGTCCGCAGCACGCTCTCGGACACGAACCATTCGCCGACCTCGAGCCCGCCCTTGGCGTGCAGCACGGCGAGCTTCGCCGAGGTGCCGGTGCCGCACGGCGAACGGTCGTAGGCGACGCCGGGGCACAGCGTCAGCGCGCGCGAACCCGGCTCCGGGCCATCGAGGTCGACGAACAGCTTGACGTGGTCGACGAGCTCCTCGGCGCCGTTCTCCGGATGGACGCCGCGCACGCCTTCGCGCACCAGCGCCTCGCGGATCGCCGTCGCGGCCTGCAGCAGCACCGGCAGATGGCTCTTCTCGACCGCGAGCCCGAGCTGCTCCGCCTCGACGAACGCGAACCAGTTGCCGCCGTAGGCGATGTCCGCGGCGACCTTGCCGAAGCCGTGCACCGGCACGACGACGCGCTGACGGAACAGGAACGACGGCACGTTGGTGATCGTCACGCTGCGCGGGCGACCGTTGGCGACGGCGACGCGGCACTTCACGGTGCCGACCGGCGTGTCGAGCACGACCTCGGTGACCGGCTCGACCGCCTTCACCATGCCCATCGCGACCGCGACCGTCGCGACGCCGATCGCGCCGTGACCGCACATGCCGAGGTAGCCGACGTCGTTGGCGAACACCACGCCGAGGTGCGCGCCGGGCGCGCACGGCGGCAGCAGGAAGGCCAGCACGATCGCGTCGTGGCCGCGCGGCTCGAGCACCAGGCCGCGGCGCAGGTGGTCGAACTCGCGCTGCAACGTCGCGCGCTTCTCGGCCATCGTCGCGCCGGCGACGACCGGCAGGCCACCGGTGACGATGCGCGTCGGCTCGCCGGCGGTGTGGGAATCCACGGCCTGGAGGACCTGGGAGAACTGCAGCATGCCGAGATCATGCCGCGAATCCGCGTCGCCGCCGACTACCATCGCGATCGGCTCCCAAACCAGAATGCCAGCCCGCTTCGACCACCCTCGCACCCTGTTCCTGCTCGGCGGCCTGCTGACGGCCTGGTTGTGCATCTCGCTGCCGGTGTTCTCCCAGGAGGCGTACTATTGGACCTACGCCCAGCACCCGGACCTGTCGTACTTCGACCACCCGCCGGGCGTCGCCTGGCTGATCTGGCTTGGCACGGCGGTGTTCGGCGACGGCGCGCTCGGCGTGCGATTCGGCACATGGCTGTGCGGCATGCTGACCGCCTGGTTCGGCCTGAAGTTGCTGCGCGCGTTCGGCGTCGACCGCCGCGGCGAAGTCGTCTGGCTCGTGCTCGGCCTGTCGACGCCGGTCGTGCTGATGACGCGCTTCCTCGCCAACCCGGATCCGCCGCTGGTGTGCTTCTGGACGCTGGCGCTGCTGGCGTTGTGGCGCGCGCGCGACGGCTCGCTGGCCGCGTGGTGCGTCGCCGGCATCGCCGCGGGCGCGGCGCTGCTCGGCAAGTACTCGGCCGCGTTCCTCGCGATCAGCGGCGCCATCGTGCTGCTGTTCGACGCGAAGATGCGGCGCCAGCTCCTGCGCCCCGGGCCATGGCTCGCCGTCGTGCTGGCCGCGGCGGTGTTCTCGCCGGTCGTGATCTGGAACCTCGGCAACGACTTCGAGTCGTTCCGCTTCCAGACC
>CAYMRG010000174.1:0-9724 GCA_964392555.1 uncultured candidatus Brocadiaceae bacterium | reverse complement strand
CAGGACGGCGAAAGCGGCGCGCTCGGCCCGCAGGACGGCGAAAGCGGCGCGCTCGCATCGAACCGCCGCTCGTTGACGGCTATCCTCCCCGGCCGATGCCGTCCCCCGACGAAAATCCCACCCCCCACCCGAACCCGCGCATGCACCGCGGCGGCAAGCTGTCGTTCCGCAGCCGCGTGCAGGACCAGGACGACGATCCGGGGGACCGGCTGGTGCTCGGTGGCGAGAACCCGCCGCCCCTCGACGAGCTGGTGCCGCGCAGCTTCGACCGGGTCGAGATCGAGATCGGGCCGGGCAAGGGTGCGTTCGTGCTGGCGGCGACCGAAGCGAAGCCGGACACGTTCCTGCTCGGCATCGAGGCGGCGCCGGGCTACGCGAGCCTGGCGGCGACGCGACTCAAGGAGTCGGGGCGCGCCAACGGGCTGTTCCTGGTCGACAACGGCAAGCTCTACCTCGCCGACCGTGTCGACGACGCGGCGCTCGACGCGGTGCACGTCTACTTCCCGGATCCGTGGCCCAAGCGCCGCCACAAGGGCCGGCGGTTCTTCACCGACGACGTGCCGGCGGTGCTGGCGCGCGTGATCCGACCGGGCGGTTACTGCTACGTCGCGACCGACAATCCGGCCTACGCCGGCCAGGTCTGCCGCGTGCTCGGCGCGGCGGTCGACTTCGTGCGCGACGAGGACGAGGAGCGGCGCGTGCAGGCGCTCGGTCCGGGGCACGCGTTCTCGCCGACCAACTTCGAACGCAAGTACATCGAGGCCGGGCGCGTGATCCGTCGCTACGCGTTCCGCCGCGTCGCCGGATAGGCCGCGCGCCACCTCGCGCTACGCTCTGCGCCATGCCCTCCCGCTGGGTCCACGTCGGTGCGCTCGCTGACCTGAAGTTCACGCCGGGCGCGCCGGTGCACCTCGATGGCCGCTGGCTCGCGATCTTCCGCGACGGCGGCGAGTTCCTGGCGATCGACAACGCATGCCCCCATGCCAGCGCGCCGTTGTGCGACGGCACGCAGCGTGACGGCAAGGTCGTGTGCTTCCTGCACTGCTGGGAATTCGATCTGCGCAGCGGCGCCTGCGACGTCGGCCCGGAGTGGAACGTTCGTTCCTACCGGGTCCGCGAACGCGCGGGGCACCTGTTCGTGCGGTGGCCCGAAGGCTGAGCCGATTGCCGCATGCTGCGCTGGACGGGCCGCGAATCCGCCGGCACACTGCGCCGATGCTCGGCAAGCTCATCGGCGCCTTGATCGCTCTGCTCTTCCTCGGCGGCGGCGTGGCGGTCCTCACCGGCACCCTGACGATCGACAGCTTCGACCCAGAGAAGGGCAGCCGAAAAATCCGCGCGCTGAACAGCCTGCTGCATTCCTCGATGGAGTCGCTCGGCGCGATGCCGACCGGCGGCATCATGGTCGGCATCGGCCTCGTCATCCTGGTGCTGACGATGCGCGGAGGCAAGAAGGACAAGGGCGGCAAGTAGCCCGCGACGAATTCGCTACCGGCGGAACCCGGCTTCGACGAAACCGCCGCCGGCCGCATCCTGATGCCCGGCCGCATCCTGATGCAAGCTCAGGGCACGCGCGACCTCGACTTCGACCAGCACTTCGCCGCTGGCGATCCGCGGATCGCGCTGCAGCAGACGCCCGTCGCGCAGGCGCCATAGCGGTTCCCCCGCCGCATCGAGCAACTGCTCGGCCACCTGGTCACGGTAGCGCGGGTCGGGGCAAGGCTCGCCCGAGGCCAGCGCCGGCCCATTCGCACCCGACGCCGGCCGCGTCCGCGCCGCCAGGAACGGGTTGCCGAAGACGATGGCCCCGAACAACAGGCCGACGGCGAGCAGCAGGCAGATCCGATCGAGCATGGCAGGCGGTCGCGGCAGGGTGCCGACGGCGAGTTGCCGACGATACGCAGGCAATGCCGCCCGTGGGCGAGGATTTCGCACCTCGGCCCCACCGTATCTCCGACCTTCCCCCCACCCGGGCCGGTCCGTAGGATCGCGGCCCTTTTGCCCGCCACCGGAGACCCGACCCTTTGACCGACGGCATCGCCAAGGACCGCCTCGAGAAGTTGCAAGCCCTGCGCGCGGCCGGCCAGGACCCGTTCCCGGCCCGCGTGCCGCGCGGCCAGGCGATCGGCGACCTGCTGCCGGACTTCGCGCAGCGCATCGGCCAGACCGTCACGCTGTGCGGCCGCCTCGGCGTGGTGCGCGACTTCGGCAAGCTGCGGTTCGCGCACCTGCAGGACCGCACCGGCTCGCTGCAGGTCGGTTTCCAGCGCGAACGGCTCGCCGACTGGTGGCCGAACCGCAAGCTGGTCGAGGGCAACGACCTGGTCAGCATCACCGGCGAGCTCGGCACGACCCAGAAGGGCGAACCGACGCTGTGGGCGACCGAGGTGCGGCTCGCCAGCAAGGCGCTGCGGCCGGCGCCGGAGAAGTGGCACGGGCTCACCGACACCGAGCAGCGCTACCGGATGCGATACGTCGATCTGTTCGCGAATCCCGAGGTGCGCGCGTCATTCGCGCTGCGCTCGCGGCTGGTGCGCGAGGTGCGCGCCTACTTCGACTCGCTCGGCTACCTCGAGGTCGAGACGCCGATCCTGCAGCCGATCTTCGGCGGCGCCGCGGCGCGACCGTTCACGACCCACCACACGCTCGACATGCAGCTCTACCTGCGCATCGCGCCGGAGCTGTACCTGAAGCGCCTGGTGGTCGGCGGCATCGAGCGCGTCTACGAGATCGGCCGCGTGTTCCGCAACGAGGGCATCAGCACGCGCCACAACCCCGAGTTCACGATGCTCGAGAGCTACGAGGCGTGGGCCGACTACCGCGACATCATGGCGCGCGTCGAAGGGCTGTTCGCGCACCTCGTCGGCAACCTGCTCGGCGGCGTCGGCAAGGTCACGTTCCGCGAGAAGGAGTTCGACCTGCAGCCGCCGTTCCAGAAGGCGCGCTACCTCGACCTGTTCGCCCAGCAGAACCCCGGCGTCGACTGGTTCGACCACGCCGGCGTGCTGCGGCGCGCGCGCGAGCTCGGCCTCAAGACCGACGGCATCGAGCCGGCGAAGCTCGCCAACGACGTGTTCGAGGCGACCGTCGAGGACACGCTGCAGGGCCCGATCTTCGTCCACGACTACCCGACCGCGATCAGCCCGCTCGCCAAGCGCATGGCCGACGACCCGCGCGTCACCGAGCGCTTCGAGCTGTTCGTCTGCGGCATGGAGCTCGGCAACGCGTTCAGCGAACTCAACGACCCGCTCGACCAGGAGCAACGCTTCCTCGAGCAGGTCGCGCACAAGGACGACGAGACCCCGGGCGAGGTCGACGTCGACTACGTGACCGCGCTCGAGTTCGGCATGCCGCCGGCCGGCGGCCTCGGCATCGGCATCGACCGGCTCTGCATGCTGCTGTCGGGCAGCAACTCGATCCGCGACGTCGTGCTGTTCCCGCTGCTGCGTCGCCTCGACCCCAACGCGGCCGCCGCAGGCGAGCTGCCGCCGGCCGAGCCCGCGTCGTGACGCCGGCCTTCAGCCCGTTCCTGGCGCTGCGCTACCTGCTGTCGCGGCGCATCAACCTGCTCGGCATGCTCGGCGTGATGTTCTCCGTCTGGGCGGTGCTGGTCGTCGACAGCGTGTTCACGGGCTTCGTCAGCGACATCCGCCAGGACGTGCGCCGCAGCGCGCCGGACCTGCTGGTGACCGCGCTGCCGCACGACACCGACTACCGACCGCTGCGCCAGGCACTCGAGGCCGAGCGCGACCTGGTCGTGGCGACCGCGCCGCGCCTGCGACACGACGGCCTGTTCCAGCCGCTGCAGCAGCCGGAGCGGTTCACGCGCCCCCAGGCCAGCGCCGACGTCGACTTCAACCACATGGAGAGCGGCTTCGCGATGCTGGTCGGCATCGACCCGCTGCGCGAGGTCGAGGTGGTCGACCTGCGGGCGTGGCTCGCCGACGCCAGCACGGTGTTCGCGCGGCGCGGCGGTGACATCCCGGCCTCGCGCGTGCTCGACGAACCCGACGCCGACCGACGCGAATTGCTGCTGCAGCCCGATGCGGTCGAGTGGGCCGCACGCGGCAACGCCGGCCTCGATCGCGAGTCGCGCGTCGAGGACTACAAGAGCCAGTGGCCCGGCCTGCTGCTCGGCTGGAAGCGCCTCTACTACGCGCCGTGGCTGCGCGACGGCGATCCGGTCGACCTGCTGTGCCCGGCGTTCGTGCCGCGTGGCGACGGCGGCATGCGGCTGCGGCCGCACCGCGTCCGGCTGTCGTTCGCCGGCTACTTCCGCACCGGCCACCGCATCTTCGACGAGACCTCGGCGCTGCTGCCGATCGAGACGCTGCGCACGGCACTCGGCCAGGACAGCCTCGATCCCCGCAGCATCGAACTCGTCACCGACGTCGCGATCCGCGTGCGCCCCGAGGTCACCGGCGCGGCGCTGGCGGCCGCCAAGGTCCGCCTGCAGGGCATCGTGCAGAAGCTGCTGCCGGCCGGCGCGGCGCCGTGCGCCGTCTACGACTGGGAGGAACAGAACTCGGTGTTCCTGTCGGCGGTCGCCCACGAGCAGGCGATGATGCAGTTCGTGCTGTTCGTCGTCATGCTGGTCGCGGCGTTCGTCATCTACGCGACGCTGCACATGATGGTGACGCAGAAGATCAAGGACATCGGCATCCTCGCCGCGCTCGGCGGCACGCCGCGCGGCATCGGCGCGGTGTTCCTGCTGTGCGGCGGTGCGGTCGGACTGGTCGGTTCGGGCCTCGGCGCGTTGCTCGGCACGCTGACCGCGCGCCACCTCAACGACATGAACGCCTGGCTGTACGCGCAGACCGGGCTCGAGCTGTTCCCGCGGCAGCTGTTCGACCTCGCCGAGATCCCGGTCCACCTGACGCCGTCGTGGACCGCGCAGGTGGCGATCGGCTCGCTGCTGCTGGCGCTGCTGGTCGCGTTCCTGCCGGCGCGCAAGGCCTCCCGCATCCACCCCGTCACGGCCCTGGCCTACGAATGACCGCCCCCGTCCTGTCCGCCCACGGCGTCACGAAGACCTACAAGCTCGGTCGCCAGCAGATCCCGGTGCTGCGCGGGGTCGACCTCGCGATCGCCGCCGGCGAGACCGTCGCGCTGCTCGGCGCGTCCGGCGCCGGCAAGTCGACGCTGCTGCACGTGCTCGGCCTGCTCGACGCACCGACCAACGGCGAGGTGCACTTCGCCGGTCGACCGGTCCACGACCTGCCGGTCGCCGAGCGCGCGCGGCTGCGCCACGATCACACCGGCTTCGTCTTCCAGTTCTACCACCTGATCCCGGAGCTGACCGCGCTGCAGAACGTGCTGCTGGCGCGGATGATGACGACGCCGGTGCTGCGCTACCTCGGCCAGCGCAAGGCGGCCCGCCACGCCGCGATCGCGATCCTCGAGAAGGTCGGCCTCGGCGATCGCCTCAAGCACCGTCCCGCCGAGCTGTCCGGCGGCGAACGCCAGCGTGTCGCGATCGCGCGCGCGCTGCTCGCCGACCCCAAGGTGATCCTCGCCGACGAACCGACCGGCAACCTCGACTCGCATACCGCCGCGGGCGTCATCGACCTGATGTTCGGCATCCAGCGCGAACGCGGCCTGGCGTTCCTGCTGGTCACCCACGACGAGGACCTCGCCCGCCGCTGCGACCGCGTCGTGCGCATGAGGGATGGCGTGGTGGTGGCCTGATGTACCGCCTGTTCCTCGCCATCCGCTACCTGCTGACGCGGCCGATCAACCTGCTCAGCATGTTCGGCGTGATGCTCAGCGTCTGGGCGCTGATCGTCGTCGTGTCGATCTTCTCCGGCTTCCTGAAGGTCGTCGAAGAGCACGTCCACGCCGCCAACGCGGACATCAGCGTCAGCTACCTGCCCGAATGGGCGCGCTGGTCGAAGCTGCTGCCGGCGCTGCAGGACGATCCGAACGTCGCCGGCGCCGCACCGCGGCTGCTGCACTACGGCCTGCTGCACCGGCCCGGCGAACGGCCGCCCGAGCCGCCGCTGCCGGGCCGCGGCGCGCTGCACGGCGGCGACCAGCCGTTCCTGTTCGTGCTCGGTGTCGACCCCGCGGCCGAGGCCAAGGTCACCGGCTTCGCCGACTGGCTGCGTTCGCCCGAGATCCCGCCCGAGCTGCGCGTCGCCGCGCCCGACCAGCCGCTCGCCGAACGCGACGGCCTGCCGACCGTGCTGGTCGGCGCCGACCGCATGGCGCGCGAGCATTGGCGGCCCGGCGACCACCTGGTGCTGACGACCGGCCGGTTGCGCGCCGAGCGCACCGGCCACAAGGGCCTGCAGCAGTTCTCGATCGAGCTGGTGGTCGCCGGCGCGTTCAAGACCGCGCACAGCGGCTTCGACGGCAACAACGTGTTCGTCGCGATCGGCACCCTGCGCGAGGCGCTGTTCGACGGCGCGGCCGAGGTCGTGCAGGAAGTCGCCGTGCACCTGCGCGACGGCGGCGACGACGCCGCCGCGGCGACCACCGACCGCCTGCAGCGCGCCGTCGCGCGGGCGGTCGACAACGGTTCGGGGCGCGCATTCGGCATGGTGCAGACCTGGCGCGAGAAGAACGCGAACTTCTTCCACTCGATCGAGCACCAGCGGTCGCTGCTGAAGATCGTGCTGGTCGTGATCATGATCGTCGTCGCGTTCCTGATGCTCGCGACGCTGTCGATGATGGTCACCGAGAAGATCTCCGACATCGGCATCCTGACGGCGATGGGCGGCACGCCGGGCGGCGTGACGATGGTGTTCCTCGCCTGCGGCCTGACGATCACGATCGCCGGCATCGTCCTCGGCTTCGGCGCCGGCGCGCTGACCTCGATCTACCTCGAGGAGATCCGCCAGGCGGTCAAGTGGCTGACCGGCGTCGACCTGTTCCCGATCGACGTCTACAACCTCGAGCGCGTGCCGTTCGATCTCGACCCGCTGTGGCTGCTCGAGGTTGCCGGGCTGACGCTGGTCGTCGGCTTCGTCGTGTCGTCGCTGCCGGCGTGGCGGGCCGCGCGCCACGACCCGCTGGTTTCGTTGCGTGCCAACTGATGCCGATATCGGGAACGCGCTACGATGCGTCCGTCCCCCATGCGCCTTGCCCGGATCTGCCTGCTGCCGCCCCTGCTCGCCGTGCTGGCGGGCTGCGTCGCGCCGGTCGACCGGGCGGCGCCGCGCCGGCCGTGGACCGGCCTGCAGCAGCTGCTGGGGCTCGACCTCTCCCCGGCGGGCTTCGGCGCGCGCGCCGACCGGATCGCCCGCACCGGCAAAGCAATCGGCGCCGAATTCCTGCGGGTGCCTCGACTCGCCGCCGGCCCGCCGGCCCTGCTGCAGCGCGCCGCCGCCGACCTCGCGCGCGCGCCGCACCGCGCCTACGAGCTGACGGTCGCCGAGTTGCACCGCACCCCGCGCCTGCCGGCCGGCTGGCAGCCGTTCGCGGTGCTCGACGGCGCGGCGCGCCGCCTGGCCGACGACCTCGCCGCGCTGCCGGTCTACGCCGGACTGGCCAACCGCCCGCTCGGCGAACGCGACGACCGCCGCCACCGCACCGACCCGCACGACGACCGACCCGAGCGCGGCTGGTGGGCGCGGATCGCCCGGCGCCTGCGGCTGTGACCGCGGTTCGCGACACCGCGACCGCAGCGCCGCCACCCTGTCCCAGGTTTGCCCGATGCTCGCGCCCGGCGGCCCCGCCGCGTAGAAGCGCGCATCTTCGCCCCTTCGAGGTGCCCGTGAACCACGCTCCCGTCCCCCGCTGCCTCGCCCTCCTGCTGGCGCTGACGCCGCTCGCGGCGCAGGCCGCCCCCGCCCCGACGCACCTGGCCGCCGACCGCCAGGACGGCGCCGCCGCTGTGACCGTCGCGCAGTGCTCGCAATGGCTCCACACGCTGGCCTCGCCCGAGTTCGAAGGCCGCGGCACCGGGCAACCTGGCTTCCGCAAGGCCGCGGACTTCGTCGCCGCGCACTTCCGCGCGCTCGGCCTCGAGGCGCGCGGCGACGACGGCAGCTACTTCCAGAACGTGCCGTGGGGCACGACCAAGATCGTCGCCGACCAGACGTTCGTCGCGCTGCGCAAGGACGACCACGAAGTGCTGCGCGTGCCCGCCGACCGCCTGGCCGGCGCGGTGACCGCGACCACCGCGGCGCGCGCCCCGCTGCACCTCGTCGTCGTGCCGCAACCGAGCGGGCGTGACGGCGAGGAACCGCCGCTCGCCGGGCTGGCTGCCGACGAGGTCGCCGGCAAGGTCGTCGTCGCCGTGCTGCCGGCCGGCGACGAACCCAGCGGCCCGGCGCTGCGCTTCGCCGTGCTGCGCGCGCTGCAGGGTGCGACGCCGGCAGCCGTCGTGTTCGCCCGCCCCGATGCGGTGCGCGGCGGCCTGCGCGGCCGTTCGGGCGCCAGCCGCGCCGCCGGCAACCCGGCCGCCGCAGCTGCCGGGCGGGCCCCCGCTGACGTCACGCTCGGCGGCGACGACCTGACCGCGCTGCTGGCGGCCGCCGGCCTCGACCGCACGGCGCTCGCCACGCCCGGCGCCAAGGCGACCGCCGCGCTCACCGTCGAAGTCGCCCTGCACACCGTCGAGGAACAGTCGCCGGCGATGAACGTGTTCGCCGTGCTGCCCGGCAGCGACCCGAAGCTGCGCGACGAGTTCGTCGTCATCGGCAGCCACCTCGACCACCTCGGCCTGCAGCGCGGCACGGTGTTCCCCGGCGCCGACGACGACGGGTCGGGCTCGACCGGCGTGATGGCGGTGGCACAGATGTTCGCGAAGAACGCCAGGCGCCCGGCGCGCAGCATCCTGTTCGTCGCCTTCTGCGGCGAGGAAGGCGGCCTGCGCGGCTCGCGCTTCTTCGCCGACAACTGCCCGATCCCGCTCGCCGCGATCGCCGGCGAGCTGCAGATGGACATGATCGGTCGCTGCGAGGAGGAGGCCCGCGACGGCATCCGGCAGGTCAACCAGGGCGAGACCGCCGAGCAGAACAAGAACTCGCTGCACCTCGTCGGCACCCAGAAGCTCGCGCCGGCGCTGCATGCGCTGTGCCTGGCGAAGAACGCCACCGCCGGGTTCGACCTCGAGTACGACCAGGAGAGCATGTTCGGGCGCAGCGACCACGCCAACTTCGCGCGCCATGGCGTGCCGATCGCGTTCTTCTTCACCGGCCTGCACCGCGACTACCACCAGCCGACCGACACGCCGGACAAGATCGACTACCCGAAGCTGCTGCGCGTCGCGACCTACGTCTACGACATCGCCTACGAACTGGCGACCCAGCCGGGCCGGCCGCAGATCGATCCCGAACTGTGGCAGGTCTACCGCGGCAAGGCCCACGACGAGCCGGCGGCCCCCCAGCTGCCGAAGCCGGCCAAGCCGACGACGACCGAACCAGCCGAGCCCAAGCCGGCCGTCGAGCGCTGATCTGCGCGCGCTCGGTCGGCGCCGCACGTCAGCCGCGGCCCTGCTCGTCGCGCAGCGCCAGCGGCTTGCCGAGGATCTCCATCATCACCAGCGTTCGCCGCAGGTCGTTGAGCGGGTAGCGCTCGGAGATCGTGCGCCGCAGCGAGCGGGCCGGGGAACGGCCGCCGAGGTCGCCGAGGCCGTGATCCGCCGTCGAGCTCGGCGCCACGGCGCGCCGCGCCATGTCCTCGCCGACGTGCGGATCGATGTGCAGGTCGAGCCGCCGTTCCTGCGTCGACGGCCGGACGATCGCCGGCGGCCGCTCCGCGCGACTGCGCGGCGGCG
>CAYMRG010000173.1:0-9725 GCA_964392555.1 uncultured candidatus Brocadiaceae bacterium | reverse complement strand
GGCGGCGCCCAGCGGCGCGGCCGCCGCGGCCGTCTCGCCGTCGCAGCGCCGCTTCAGCTCGAGCAGGTTCGGCAGGTGCGCCATCACGACGTCGGTCGGCACACCGAAGTCGACGAGGCAGGCGATCTCGTCGACCTGCATGCCGCGCAGCCGATCGACCATCTGCAGGCAGACCTCGGGCGTGCCGAACAGGCCGCTCTGCCGGTAGTAGCGCTCGAACGAGAAGTCGAGCAGCGCCTCGAAGTCGGCCGGCGTCAGCCCGCCCTGCAGCAGCGCGTCGAGCTCGCCGGGCTTGTCGACGCGGCTCTTGAACGCCGGGAACGACCACGCCGCCTGCTTGACGAGGTCGAGGCTGCTGCGCAGGTAGCCCTTCATCGGTTCGCGGACGTGCGCGCGAACGCTGTCGTCGTCGTCGCCGACGAACGTGTGCAGCATCAGCGTGACGTGCCCGTCACCGGCGTGGCCGGCGGCGCGCCAGGCCTCGCGGTAGATCGCGATCTTCTGCGCCAGCTCCTCGACGCTCTGGCCGAGCAGGTGCGTCAGCAGGTGGAAACCGCCGGCGCCGGCCTGGCGGTAGGTCTCCGGGTTGCCGGCGACGGTGACCCACGTCGGCAGCTGCGGCTGGACCGGCCGCGGCAGCGTGCGGATCGGCACCGGCTTGCCGTCGTGGCCGGGGAACTCGACGGTCTCGCCGCGCCACAGCGCCTGCACCTGGCGGATGCCGGTGAACAGCACGTTCTTGCGGTCGGCGAAGTTCTCGGGCCGCAGCACGAAGTCGCGGCCGTGCCAGCCCGCGGCGAAGGCGATGCCGACGCGGCCGCGCGACAGGTTGTCGACCAGCGCCCATTCCTCGGCGATGCGGATCGGGCTGTGCAGCGGCAGCACGCACGAACCGGCGCGGATCGCGACGTTGCTGGTGATCGTGGCGATCGCGGCGCTGGCGACGGACGGGTTCGGGTAGAGGCCGCCGAACGCGTGGAAGTGCCGCTCCGGCGTCCAGACGGCTTCGAAGCCGTTCGCGTCGGCGAACTTCGCGCCGTCGATCAGCAGCCGGTACTTGTCCTCGGCGCGCTCCCCTTCGTCGCTGGCGAAGTAGAACATGCTGAACGAGATCGGGCGCGCCTGCACCGGCGGCTTGGCCGCCTTGTGGGCGCCCGCACCCTCGCCGGCGTGCAGCACGACCGTGAAGCCGCGGCACAGCGTCCACAGCAGCTCGAGCACCGAGATGTCGAACGACAGGCTGGTGACCGCGAGCCATGTGCCCGGCGTCGTGCCGAGCACCTGGTCCATGCCGGCGAAGAAGTTCGCGACGTTGCGGTGCCGCACCATCACGCCCTTCGGCTGACCGGTCGAGCCCGACGTGTAGATCATGTAGGCGAGGTGCTCGCCGGTCGTCGGGTCGTCGGCCAGCGGCTCGGCGCCGGCGATCGCCGGCGCATCGGCGTCGAGATCGACGCGCGGGCAGGCGACGGCGGGCGCGGCGGTGACGCTGGCGCGATCGACGACCAGCGCCGCCAGCTCGGCGTCGCCGGCCATGAACTGCAGCCGCTCGCGCGGGTAGCCCGGGTCCAGCGGCACGTAGGCGGCGCCGCAGCGCTGCGTCGCCAGCACCGCGACGACCATGTCGAGGCCGCGCGCCGTGCAGATGCCGACGCGGTCGCCGAGGCCGACGCCGCGGCCGCGCAGCCAGCCGGCGAGACGTTCGCTGCGCTGCAGCAGTTCGCGGTAGGTCAGCGTGCGGTTGCCGAACCGCAGCGCGACGTGGTCCGGCGTGCGCAGCGCCTGCGCGGCGAACTGCCGGTGCACGCACGGTTCGGCGGGCGCCGCGGCCGTGGTGGCGTTCCAATCGCGCAGCTGGCGCTTCAGTTCGGCCTCTTCGAGCGTCGCGACGGTGCCGAGCGGCCGCGTCGCGTCGGCGGCGCAGGCGCGCGCGAACACCTGCAGCCGCGCGGCCAGCGCGGCCGCCTGGTCACGGGTCAGCGTCGCCGCGTCGAAGGCGAGGCGAACGCGGCCATCGCGCGCGCCGACGAACGTCAGCGTCCCCGGCTCGGTCGCGACCGGTTCGACGCCGACGCACAGACGCACTGCGGGCGCCATCGCCATGGTCGCCGGCAGCACGTCGCCGCGCCGATGCAGCAGCTCGCGCAGCAGCGGGCCGCGCAGCAGGCCGGCGCGCAGTTCGGCCGCGACCACCGCGAGTGCGGTGCCGACCGGCGCCTGCAGATCGCAGCGGAACAGCACCGGCGGATGCGCGACGGCGAGCTCCGGGGCGACGTCGACCAGCGGTGTGGCGTCGCCGCCGCGCACGCCGAGCGCGAACTCGCCGACCGCGCCGTTGCGCGCCAGGAACGCGACGCACAGCGCCGCCGCGGCGCTGGCGTCCGACGGGTGGCCGAGCGGCAGTTCGACGGTCAGCTCGTCGGGGCGCGCCGCGGCGCCGGCCGGCGCGCCGTCCGGCACCGGCAACGGCTGCAGCGTGCGCAGGATCACGACCCAGGTGTCCTCGTGCTTCGCCGCGGCCTGGCCGAGTTCGGTCAACGACCCGGCCGTCGCGGCGTCGAGCAGCGGCAGCCGCGCGCCGACCGTCACGCCGAGCTTCGCCAGCGACGGCAGATCGAGCGGCAGGCCGCGCAGGCAGCGCACGCGGGTCAGCTCGACCTCGCCGTCGCCACACGCGACGCGCACCGTGTCGCCGTCGACGGCGACGACCGTGCCCGGCGCCGCCGTGGTCCCCGCGTGGCAGGTCACGCCACCGGGGGCGAACGCGCCCTCGCCGGTCCGCACCTTCGCCACCGCGATCGGGTTGCGGTAGCCGCCGTGGTCGAACGCGCGCACCAGCCGGCCGATCGCCTCGCCGCTCGCCGCGAAGTCCACCACCGCCAGCGCCGGCGGTCGCGCCGAACGGCCGAAGAAGCTGCGCCGCGACAGGTCCTGCGCCTGCGGTTGCAGCGTGCCGGCGAGCAGGCCGTCGAGCAGCTCGGCGAACGTCTCCTGACCGACCTGGAAGCAGCGCGCGTTGAGCGTGAACGCGGTGTCGTCAGGTTCGGTCGCGAACGACCGCTGGACCAGGATCGCGCCGGTGTCGGCCTTGGGCTCGATGACGTGCCAGGTGACCGCGTGTTCGCGTTCGCCGTGGTAGAGCGCCCAGCACGTGGCGTTGAGACCCGCGTAGCGCGGCAACGGCCCGTCGTGGAAGTTGATCGCGTGCCGGCGCGGCAGCTGCAGCGCCCGCTCGGGCAGCAGCCGCAGCCAGGTGATCGCGAACAGCAGGTCGACGGCTTCGCCGGCGAGCGCCGCGGCGAAGTCACCGGCGGCATCCAGGCAGCGCAGGCCGTGTTCGGCGCAGTAGCGGCGCACCTTGTCGGTGTCGGTGGCGACGGCGACGACCCGCTGGCCACGCTCGCGCCACTGCTCGAGGCACTGCAACAACAGGGTATCGGACCCGACGAAGACGGCGGCGAGCGGTTGGGACATCGGACGGAGACGAATCGGAGGATTCGCGGGCGGCCCTTGATACGGTCTCGGCGCCGCGAGGGCCAGTCGTCCTCCAGCGTAGCGCGCCGCGGGAAACCCCGATGCCACGGCGATCCCGGCGTTGCGCCGGAACGACGTCTCGGGCACAAACCGGGACGTGAAACCACGGACCTGGCTGCTGTTCGGCGCCCTCGCGGCACTCCCGGCGGTGTGGCTCGCCGCCGGCCGGCTGCATCGGTTCGCCTACTGGATCGGCCGGATGTCGCCGGACGAGCTGCAGGCGCTGGCCACGGATGGCTGGCAGACCGTCCGCCTGCCGGTCGGGAACGACGTCGAGCTGGCCGGCCTGGTGCGGCCGCCGACCGACGCCGCAGCGCGCTGGCTGCTGTTCGCGCCCGGCAATTCGGCCGGCCTGCTGCGCGGCTTCCGCCACGTGCTCGACGACCTGCGCGGCGAGCGCGACCTCGGCCTCGCGCTGTTCGCCTACCGCGGCTTCGATGCCTCGGGCGGCACGCCCAACCCGGCCGACCTGCGCGCCGACCTGCTGCGGCAGTGGCAGTGGCTGCGCGGCCGCGGCGTCCCGGCCGACCGGATCGAGATCTGGGGCCACTCGCTCGGTTCGGTGCTGGCGACGCAGCTCGCCGCCGACGTCGCCGCGGCCGGCGAGACGCCGCACCGCCTGGTGCTGGTCGCCGCCGGCCCGCACATCGCGGTGATGCGGTTCGGGCTGCTGGGCCGCTTCCTGCCCGAGGACGTCTACGACGTCGGCGACGCGCCCGGGCGCGTCGGCTGCCCGACCGTGATCGTCCACGGCGAACAGGACACCGCGCTGGCGCCGGCGGCCGCACGCGACCTCGCCGCGCGCTTCGGCGAGCGCGCGACGCTGCACCTGCTCGACGGCCGCGGCCATCTCGACCTGTGGCAGGACGCGCGGCGGATCGCGTTCGCGGCGGCGCCTACTTCGCGGTGAACCGCACGGTCGGGGCCTCCTGGCCGCGCTCGAGCAGGCCGGGCGGCAACGTCCAGCGCACCGACACCTCGCCCGCCGGCAGCGGCGCGAACGGCACGAACGCGACGCTTCCGTCGGCGCTCGCGTCGGCCGGATCGTCGGGCAGCGAACCGTCCGCCTGGCGCACGCTCTCGCCGCCGTGCGCGAACGACTGGCAGGCGACCACGACGCCGTCGACCGTGCCGCCGGCCGCGCCGACGCGGCAGGTCGCGCGCTGCAGGCCGAGGCCCGGCATCGGCCGCCAGAAGTGCAGCGTCACCGGCATGCCGACGACCGCGTCGGTGTGGCCCGCCGCCGCCAGCGCCGCGGCGACGCGTGCGCCGAGGTCCGCGACGCGCGCCGCAGCGGGCACGTCGACCGCGCCGTCGACCGGCCAGGCCTGCGGCGCACCGCGCTGCAGCGACGCGACCGGCTGGTCGAGGTCGAGCAGCCAGCCCTGCTTCGCCTGCGCCGCCCCGAGCAGGCCGCGGCCCGGGTGCAGCAGGGTGTCGCGCAGGGCCGGATGCTGCAGCCAGGTCGCGACCGCCACCGCCGGTTCGGCCGTGTCCGCCCACAGCACGGTGCGGCCGAGCAACGCCGGCGGCTGCGGCAGCTCGACGACCAGCTTGGGGTTCTTCTTCTGCAGCTGCTGCGCCTTCACCAGCTGTTCGACGTAGGTGGCGGCGGTGGCGACGTCGCCACCCTGCCCCAGGTAGAAGCCGAGCGGGCCGCGGCGCAGCTGCAGGCGCGCCTCGTCGACGAGGTCGACGACACCGCGTGCGGCGACGCGCGCCGCGTGGTCCTTCGCCTTCTCGTCGCCGACCGGATCGGCGCGCATCGCCTTGCGCAGCGCTTCGCCGCGCGACCACAGCTCGCGCCACGCCGTGTCCAGCTCGGCGAGGTTGACGCCGGTCCGGCGCAGGAACTCGGCCTCGACCTCGGGCGGCGTGTGGCGCGCCGGCGACTGGCTCTCGTCGAGTTGCCGCAGCAGTTCCGGGCGCGTGTGCATCAGGTAGTCGCACATCGCCCACGCCTTGACGCGCTGCTCGGCGGTGAACTTCGCCGCCGACACCAGCACCAGTTCGCTGGTGCGCGTGTCGCTCTTCGCCCATGCCGACTCCTCGGCGATCTTGCGCCAGGTCTCGAGGTCGGGCAGCAGCGGCTTCTGCGTGCCGCCGGCCGACGTCCGCTCGTGCGCCTGCTCGAGCAGGAACGTCAGCGTCTTGTCGAAGAAGTAGCCGCACGCCGCATGGCCGAGGCCTTCCCACAGCCCCTCGGTCAACACGCCGACCGCGTCCTGCACGACGCCGCGCACCACCTGGTCGCGATCGGCCTCGTCGCCGAGCCGCGCCTTGTAGATGCGCTGCACCTCGTCGCCGACCTGGACGAACGCGAAGTCGACGTCGTTCTTGAGGAACGCGAGCCGGTCCTTGTCGAACTGCGCCGCGACCTGGTCGAGCACCGCCGCGTACTGCGCCGGCTCCCTCAGCAGCACGAAGTCCTGCACGCGCTTGGGCGCGAACAGCTCGCCTTCGCTGGTGCCCAGCAGCGTGTCGCACAGCAGCAGCGAACGCTCGGCGTACTCGGCGAGCACCGTCAGCTGTGCCGGCGACAGCGTGCCCCAGAACTCGAAGTGCTCGCTCTTCACGCCGACGTGGGCGATCTTCGCCTGGGCCAGCAGCGGGTGTTCCCGGCCGGCGATCGGCGCGACCGGGAAGTGGCGGCGCTGCAGCCATTCGGCGGCGCCGCGGATCGTGCGCGCCCGGCGCAGCATCGCGAGTTCGGTCGGACTGCCGCGGAACGCCTCGAACTCGCGCAGCGCGAGCCCGGCGGCGGCAGCGGTGTCGTCGGGCACCCAACGCCGCACGCGCTGCCAGTGCGCGATCGCGCGCTCGGGCGCGCCGGCGCGCGTCCACGCCTCGGCGAGCGCGCGGTGGCCGGCGAGCAGCTCCTTGTCGAGCGCCTTCTGCTGCTGCTCCAGCTTCTTGATCAGCTTCGCATCGCCCTTGAGATCCTTGTCGATCACGACCTTGTTGGCGTCCGCACGCCAGGCGTCACCGACCTTGGTGAAGCCGCACTTGTCGCGCGCCTTCGCATCATCGGGCGCGTACTCGAGCAGCAGCTCGCGGCGCAGCGCGAGCGCCCGCGCGTGCTGCTTCGCCTGCTGCCAGCCGTCGGCCAGCTCGCCGAGCGCCGCGGCGGCATGCGCCTGCAGCTTGGCCTCCTGCTCGGCGCAGACCTTCTGCGCCGCGGGATCGGCGGGCGGCGCAGCCGGCTGCTGCGCCATCGCGAACGACAGGACCAGGCAGAGGGGAACCAGCAGCGACAACCAACGGCGCATCCGCGCAATCTACCGGGATCGCCGGGCGCCGTCCGTCGCCATTCGGCGACCGATCCGCGATGATGGCGGGATGCCGCAGCTCCGCGCCGCGTTCGCCGCCTCGTGCCTGGCCGCCGTGCCGGCGGTGCTCCCCGCCCAGGATCCGCCGCCGGCGGCCGCGGCGCCGGTGCGCGAGTTGGTGGTGCAGAACCTCGCCCCGTTCGCCCGTCGCGAGGGCGCCGCGGTGGTCGTGCCGTTCGCGCGCGGCAGCGTGCCCGATCTGCCGATGCTGCACGTCGCCGACACGCCGACCGTGTGGCAGCCGTTCGGCGCGCGCTGGCCCGACGGCTCGCTGCGCCAGGCGCTGTGCCTGTTCCCGATCGAGGTGCCGGCGCTCGACGAGCGCCGCGTGCCGCTGGTCGCCGGCGCGCCCGCGCCCCTGCCGACCGCCGCCGTGCCGATGCCGACCGCGCGCATCGAGTTCGTCGCCCGCCTCGGCCAGCGCGTGGTGCGCGCCGAACTGCCGCGCGTCGCCGACCTCGAGAGCAACGGCCTGCGCCGCGTCGAGCTGCGCGCCGGCCGCCTCGGCGATTCGGGCCTGGTCGGCGAACTGCTGGTCACCGCCTGGCGCGACCAGCCACAGGCACAGATCGACGTCGCGGTGTTCTTCTCCGATCCGCGCACGCCGGCGATGCAGCTGCCGGTCGACGAGCTGGCGGTCGAGAGCCACGGCATGGCGCTGCTGCTGCGCCACCCCGGCCGGCTCGGCATCGTCCAGCAGACCACCGACGACGGCAGCCGCTGCGTGCTGCTGCAGCAGCGCGCGATCGGCGACGGCCAGGGCCTGCGCCGCACCGGTGTGCTGGTGCCGCCGCGCTCGGGCAACGCGCGCGTCGACGACACCAGCATGGCCGCGTGCACGGCGCCGCTGCTCGGCGCCACCGAATGGCGATCGAGCGGCGCGTTCGGCGCCTACGGCGTGGTGCCGCAACTGCCGCCGTGGCTGCTCGGCGACGAGGCGCTGCGCGCCGACCTCGCCGCGCGCCACCGCGCGTTCGTCGCCGGCGAGCAGCCCGGCGGCGACCCGTTCGGCAACTTCCCGCACGGCCTCGCGCGCAAGGCCGACCAGACCGGCGACCAGTACGACTTCGGCGTCGTCAAGCTGTCGCTGGTCGCCGCGAGCGGCCTGCCCAGCATGCTGCTCGAGGCCGAGGTCAGCGTGCTGCAGGAAGGTTGCCGGCCCGTGCACTGCTACGAGGTCGACGGCACGCCGGTCGAGCCGGCGAAGCATCCCGACTGGGTCGTGTGGTCGGGGCGCACGCACTGGCACGCCGGCGTGTCGAAGGATCGCCTCGGCAAGACCGATCCCGCGCAGACGTTCGACGACTACGGCTGGACCGGCAAGGACCGCCAGCACTGGAGCAGCAACCACCTCGGCGCCTTCGCCATGCTGACCGGGGCGCACTGGGCGCGCCGCGAGCTCGCCAACGAAGTGCGCCTCTACCTCGCCGGCGAGACACTCGACCCGTCGTTCTCGACCTCCAACGCCGGCGCGCCGCGCGGCGCCGGCCGCACCGAGCTCGCGGCGACCTGGATGCTGCTCGCGACCGCGGACCCGCGCCTCGAGCAGCGCATGAACGAACGCCTCGACCGCGTCTACTACCAGCAGTGGGCCGGCCGCACGCTCGCCGCCGACCGCGTGCGCACGATGTGCGTCAACGACCCCGACGCGCGCATGCTGCAAGGCCAGCATCGCTACTGGAACCCGTGGCAGGACGGCATCGCCGCCGTCGGCTTCGGCGCCGCCTGGCGCATGACCGGCAACCGGCGCGCCAAGGAACTCGCCGAACAGCTCGCCTGCACCGTCGTCCGCCACGGCTGGCTGCTCACCGAACAGCAATGCGACGTCGCCACCGCGATCCGCTGGCTCGACGGCGCGCCGTTCACGCCCGAACAGTGGCCGAGCACCGACCAGACGCTCGTCCAGTGGGCCACCGGCACCGCCTTCGCCGAATGGGCGTTCGGCGCCGTCGAGATCGCCCGCGCCACCGCCGAACGCGAGCACGACCCCGCCCTCCTGCAGAAGGCCACCGCGATCCAGCAGCGCATGCGCGCCGCCCGCCACCGCCCGAGCCTCGACTACCCCGACCTCGGCGGCCTCGACCGCTTCGCCGACTGGGACGCCGTCACCTGGCCGACGAAGTAGCTCGCGCCCCCTCGGCCCACACACCGGACACATACCACCACCCCCCGCCAGCGCGCCGCGCCGCGCCGCCCTGGCGCTCGCCCCCCGATGCGCGGCGCAGCCGCGCGAGGCGCCTTCCCGAGGGCTCGTGCTGCGACGAAGCCCGTCTTGGTGCCGCCTCTGGAGGAATCGCCGTTTGCCGGCGCGCCGCTCCGCGGCGCTCCGGCAACACCCGAGTCCTCCCGGGCTACCAACCCGCGCCTCCGGCGCGAAGTTGGTACGCCCGGGAGGAATCGAACCTCCAACCTCCAGATCCGTAGTCTGGCGCTCTATCCAATTGAGCTACGGGCGCACGATTGGGCGCGGCACGCTAGCGTCCGCTACCGTTCTGCGCAAGCGCTTTTCCTGGCGCGCCGGCACCGCTGGACCCCCGCGAATCCGGTCGGTACTCTCCTCGCCCCCCAGGCGCGGACACCCCTCCGCCCGCTCTTCGAAACCATGTCCACAGTCGATCTGTCCAAGTACGGCATCAAGGTCTCCAACGTGCTCCGCAACGCGGCGCCATCGATCCTCTACGAGCAGGCGCTGTCGCGCGGCGAGGGCGAGATCGTCAGCAGCGGCGCGCTCGCCGCGCGCTCGGGCGCCAAGACCGGCCGCTCGCCCAAGGACAAGCGCATCGTCGACGCCGAGCCCTCGACCAAGGACATCTGGTGGGGTGACGTCAACATCAAGCTGTCGGACAAGACGTTCGCGATCAA
>CAYMRG010000172.1:5970-9765 GCA_964392555.1 uncultured candidatus Brocadiaceae bacterium | reverse complement strand
ATTGGCGGCCGCCTACGCGGCCGCGCAGAGCCTTCGAGAGGATTCTCTCTCAGGCGCTGAGCGCCCTGGCCCCGCGCTACTTCGGCCGCCGCAGGATGTCGCGCAGCTCCTTGTCGAACCCGCCGCCCTCGTCGCCGCCTTCGGCCTTGTCGAGCCCGCCGAGCTTGTCGAAGCCGCCGAGGATCCGATCGAGCGCCGACGCGGCACCGCCGTCCGCCTCCTCCTCGTCACCGCCGAGCACCCGGTCGATCGCCGACCGCCGCTGTTCGGCGTCGTCGTTGGCGTCGAGCGCCGCGAACGCCTCCTGCATCGACTCCTCGATGCTGAGCGTGATGCCGGACAACGCCGCCGCGCCGCCCGGCGCGGCGAGGATGCCCTCGCGGCTCAACTTCAGCAGGATCTGGTAGATCTCGTAGAGGGGCAGGCCGATCACCGCGACCAGTCCCCGCGGCGTCGTGTCGCCGTTGATCTGCGACAGCAGCTTGATCTCGAGCACGCTGAGCGCCACGTCACCCATGCGGGCGAACATGTCGGACTTCGGCTCGATCGGCATGTCGGGGTTCGGATACACCTGCAGCATCTGCTTCCAGTCGTCGAGCTGCTTGCTGCCCTCGAGCAACAGCGAGGTGACGCCGAGCCGCAGATCGTTGCTCTCCGCGAACGCAGGCAGCACGTCGAGCTTCTTGTAGAAGAAGACGAACGGCTCCGACTCGCGCATGAACTCGAACAGCACTTCCTTGCCGAACATGCGCAACACCTCGCGCAGTTCGTCGGCCCGGATGTGGCCCTTCTCGTGCAGCGTCAGCAGGATGGGCACGCCCTGCTTGGCATGCAGCCCCTGCGCCTCGGTGACCGCGGCCTCGGGCACCTCGCGATGCCGCATCGAGTCACCCGGCAGGACGCGCCGGATCATCTGGTGCGCGTCGAGGAAGAAGATCCGCCCGTCGCGCAGGTAGATGTCGAGCCGGTTGTCGCCCTTCTCGAGGCTCAGGCAGCCGATGTGCTTGCCCGAGGACAGCATCTGCAGAACTTCCTCGACGGAGATGAAGTCGGTCCGACCGGCGAAGTTGAAGTCGTGGCTGCCCGAGCCGGCGCGGATCAACGCCTGGTCGAACGCCTTGGCGAACTCCGACAAGGTCGTGACCGCGAACAGCACGCCCATCACCCACTCGGCGGCCCGTTGCGCGACGACGTGCTCCTCGCTCTTCAGGAACAGGTGCATCCCGCGTCGCAGGCGCGTGAACAACAGTTCGCCGAGGAAGTCGCGCGTGTCGGTCTTGGTGCCGTCCATGCGGCGCTTGCGATCCACCAGCTCGCGCACGCGATCCAGCAGATGGACGAATTCCGACTCGTAGCGCTCCTCGTCCTTGGCAACGAGCGCATCCACCAGGTCGCCGATCCGGGCCTTGAGGTCCTCCCCAAGGACCGTTTCGTCGGTCGATTCGGCAGCTTCGCGAGCTTCGGACATTCCCTTCCCTTCTCGGCCATGCCCGCAGGGCATCTTGATGCGGTTCGGGGACCGCGGCAGTACGCCGTTGGCATGGCACCCTGGCATCGCAGGCCGCCCTTGGCCTACAACTGCCCCGCCGACCGCCACCCGGACCGCACCGGCGCACACCGCCTTCAGCCGCACTGCCACCCCGGACGAACACAGACCCACGGCTCGGCGCCGCCAACTTGACCGAAACCACCCTCGAATCCCATCGCGAGGCGGCTCGCGCCGTGCTGCGCGACCTGCAGCTCACCGAGGCGCCCCGCCAGCGCAACATCGCTTCGGGCCATCGTTCCTCGCTGCCGATCGTCGCCGACGGCAGCGGCGGCCGGACGTTTCTGCTGAAGTACTACCTGCCGCCAGAGCCGACGACGATCCTGCCGGCCGGCGTGCGCGCCGACGACTACTGCCGGCGCGAGGTCGGGTTCTACCGCCTGCTCGACAGCATCGATCCCGAACGCCGCGACTTCCCGGCGCCCAAGACGGTGCTCGTCGGCCCGGGCGACACACCGCGCTGGATCCTGCTCGAATGGTTGCCGGGCGCCGTCGGTCCCGCCGAGGAGGTGATCGGCCAGGACCACGTGATCGCGCTGCTCGAACGCCTCGCCGCCGTCCCCACCGAGCGCCTGCTCGGCCGCCGCAGCTTCCCGCTCGAACACTGGGATCCGATCGGCTACCTGGACCGCATCCGCGGCATGTACGACACGGTGCTGTTCGCGCTCGGCGAGTCGCGCTGGCGCAAGGTGCAGCGCTTCTTCGCCGAGGCCGTGCGCTGGACCGATGGGCGCAAACACGTCCTGGTCCACGGCGATTTCCTCGAAGCCAACATCGTCGTCACCGAGGACGGCGATCCGTTCCTGGTCGACTTCGAATGCGCCGGCATCGGCAACCGCGACCACGATTTCGCCTGGTTCTGGATCCACAGCACCCGGCAGAAGGAATGGAAGCGTCAGCTGCTGGCCCGCTGGCTCGGCAACACGGTCGGCGGCGACCGCATCCGCGCCGAATGGGGTATCCGCAGCACCCTCGCCTACCTGGCGATTCGCCGCCTGCGCTGGGGTTACCTCACGCACGGTGACGAGGATCCGCGGCGCGGTGCGGCCCTGGCCCTGCTCGACGCCGCGCTCGAAGGCGGCCGCGACCTGTTTCCGGTCTGACAGCTTTCGCGGAAGCGTCCCCGGCCCCTGTTGTCCGAGCGTCGAGCGGCCGCGACCAAGGTTGCTGCGGCGTCGTAGGTCAGGAAATTCAAGGAGCCATGCAGGGTTGGCAGGGGGTGCCGCAAGTTGGTGGCACCGGCGCCCGCGCCCAACGGGGCGGAGTGACGCAGACGGCCTGCGCAAGGGTGCTTACGACGCCCGCCCTGCCTGCATCCATGGCCGGCACAAGCTTTGCTTTCCCGCGGGCATGCAAGCCTCCGACCCCTTCGCCACCGCCACCGGCCCGAGTGACGAGGACTTGGTTCTGCAACTGCAGTCTGGCGAGACGGGGCCCGCGCTGACCGAACTCGAGCGCCGCTACGGCCGCCGCATCCAGAACCTGGTGCAGGGCATGGTGCGCGACTCCCACCTCGCCCAGGACGTGACCCAGGAAGTGTTCGAGAAGGTGCTGGTCAAGAACGACCTCTACCGCCCCGGCACCAACTTCCGGGCTTGGCTGTTCGAGATCGCCCGCAACCAGGCACTCACGGCGCTGCGCAGCCGCCAGCGCCTGCCGCGCCCGCTCAGCAGCCTGCAGAGCGCCGACGCCCCCGACCTCCTCGAATCGGTCGCCACCCAACCGAACACGCAGGCCCTCGAGGAAGAGGAATTCATGAGCGCGTTCCAGGCTGCCGTATCCGGCCTGCCCGACCACTACCGCGTCGTGTTCGACCTGTGTGTCCGCAAGGGCGTTTCCTACCAGGACGCCGGCCGCGAACTCGACCTGCCGACCGGCACCGTGGCGATCCGCATCATGCGGGCGCGCAAGCGCCTGTTCGCCGCGCTCCAGTCGCACCTCGGACGCCTGCGCCGCCCACCCGCCTGCTTCCAGTAGCAACTGCTGGAACGATTGGGGAACGCCGGGCCGTAAGGACCGGGACCGTCCCAAGGCCGCTCAACGACTTCCACGTCCCCGCGGCCGCCGACCAACCCGCAGCGCCGAAGCGGGGCCGACGGGCCGATTCGCCCCGTCCCTCACCCCGCGTCGCGACGCTGCCCGACAAGCCGCTCTGATGCGGGCGCCGCTGCGCGGCGATCCTCGCGGCTGCCCCACCAACCCGCAGCGCCGAAGCGGGGCCGACGGGCCGATTCGCCCCGTCCCTCACC
>CAYMRG010000172.1:1367-5870 GCA_964392555.1 uncultured candidatus Brocadiaceae bacterium | reverse complement strand
CCGCGTCGCGACGCTGCCCGACAAGCCGCTCTGATGCGGGCGCCGCTGCGCGGCGCCCGCATCAGAGCGCCACTCCCAGCTCCGCGAACGCCTCGTCGGCGAGCTTCTCCCAGCCGCGGTTCGCAGCGGGACTGGCGGGACTCGGGTGCGGGATGCGGCCGATCCGCAGGTCGCGGCCAGCCAGCACGGCGGCGGCGCGGTCGGCGGCGAAGGCACCGACGCCGACCAGCAGGCGCGGTCGCAGGATGTCGACGACTTCCTGCAGGTAGCGATCGCACAGGCGGAACAGCGGGTCGCGCTCGGCGCGCGGCAGCTTGTCGGGCGTGAGGTTGGCGCCCGTGGCCGAGACGAAGGCCAGCGGGCAGTAGTTGTGGACGAAGAAGCGGCGGGCGAATCGCTGGGGCGTCACGCAGCGGTTCGCCAGATACCCCCACAAGCGTCGGCCGCTGACCTCGGAGCGCGGGCATTCCAGCCCCAGCACCGGGCGCTTCTCGTGTTCGTGCGGCGGATGGCGGACGGCGCCGCGCAGGCCGAGCCAGCTGCGAACGGCCTCGACCTCGCCGAACGGCACGCCGGTCTGGACCATGCCGAACGGCCCCGGGTTCATGCCGACCAGCATGATCTCCTTCGGCCCGCGGCCGAACCGCTCGAGCCAGGCCCGGTGCATATCCCACGCGTAGTCGAGGGGGTTGTAGACGCAGGCGACCGGCGGCGCGAACTGCAACGCCTGCAGCTCAGCAACCAGATCGCGGGTTGCTTGCACGAGGCTCATGCCACCACGAGTACCCTCGCCCGGGGTCGGCGGCAAGCGCGCGGCACGAAGGATCGCCAGTTACTCGTCGCGGAAGCCGAGCGCGACCAGCAGGCACGGACCGCCGGCTATGACCTCGATGCCCGCGGCGCGGGCCGCGGCGACGGCGGCGGCATCTTCGGCGCCAGGCTGGAACCAGAGGTGCCGGACACCCGCGCGAACGGCGTCGTCGACGATCTTCGCCGCGGCAGCCGGCGGCGCCACGACCGAGACCGCGCGCGGCGCGCCGGGCACGTCCTGGAGGCGCGGATGGCAGGGCTGGCCTTCGACTTCGCGCTCGCGCGGATGCACGCCGACGACCGGCAGGCCGTGCTGGGCATAGCAGCGGAGCACCTTGTTGCCGTACTTGGCTCGATCGGTCGAGGCGCCGACGACGGCGAAGCGGCCGACGGCGAGGAAGCGTTCGATCTCGGGCGGGCGCCTGGTCACCATGGCGTCAGCATACGCCGAACGCCGCCCCGCCACGCATCGCCAGTCGGCCACGCATCGCCAGTCGGCCATGCGTCGGCAGTCGGCCATGCGTCGGCAGTCGGCCACTCATCGCCAGTCCGCGCGCGCACCGAGGCGGCGCGGTCGTTCGTCGGCGTTGGCGACCGACCAGCCGGTCCAGAACGCCAGCCGCGCCAGCCGCTCCATCTTCGCGCCGTCGAGCTTGTCGAAGGTGTCGGTGACCTGGTGGTAGTCCTCGTGCTCGCCGTTGCAGAAGAACACCACCGGGATGCCCTTCTTCGCGAAGTTGAAGTGGTCGCTGCGGGTGTAGTACTTGTCGCCGCTGGTCAGCGAGAGACCGAGTGCTTCCGCGAAGCCGGCCGCGTCCTGCACGATCGTCGAGAACTTCGCGCAGTCGTGGCTCGGGGTGACGGTGACCTCCAGCGGTCCCGATTCGGCGCCGCTGCGGCCGATCATGTCGGTGTTGATGTCGGCGACCACGTTGCCGATCGGCCAGGTCGGGTTCTGGGCGAAGAACTTCGAGCCCCACAGCCCCATCTCCTCGCCCGACACCGACAGGAAGACGATGCTGCGGCGCGGCTTCTCGGGCGAATGGGCCCACGCGGCGGCGATCTCGAGCAGGCCCGACGTGCCCGAAGCGTTGTCGTCGGCCCCGTGGAAGATGGCGCCATCGAGCCGGCGACCGACGTGGTCCATGTGCGCCGAATAGACGAGCGCCTCGCCGGCGAGTTGCGGATCCCCGCCGCGCAGCACGGCGACGACGTTGGTCGCGGTCGCGTCGTCGTGGTGTTCGACCTTCAGCGCCAGCGTCCCGGCCACGTCGGCGCGGCCGGCGGGGCGTTCACCTTCGCCACCGACATAGGCGCGGAACGCCGCCGGCGTGATGTCGAGCGCCCCGAGCAGTCGTTCGCTGGCGGCCAACGACAGGACCAGCACCGGCGGCCCGCCGCCCTTGGGCGCCATCTGGCTGAGCATCGCGTCGGCGCCGGGGAAGCGCGGCGCGACGAGATCCTTGCCGGGCGACAGCGCGAGGTAGTTGAGGGCGTCCTGCAGGCCCACGGGATCGTCGAGTTCGACGAACAGGATGGCCTTGGCACCGCTGGCGGCGAGGCCCTTGGCGGTCCGGCCGACCTGGCTCAGCGCCTGCATCGACATCATGAACTTGCGCTCGCTGTCCAGCTTCGCCGGCGTGCGGCCGCGCGGTCGCCGCAGCGCCACGACGGCGATGCGGTCGCCGAGGTCGCCGTCGGCCACGTCCGGCGTCCCGCCGCTGGTGCTGCCGAACCCGACGAACCGCAGCTCGCCGCCGATCCGCTCGTCGATCGGCGCGGCGCCGAGCACGGCGAAGCCGTCGTCGAAGCGCAGGTCGCCGACCGCGAGCTGCGAGGTCGCGGCGAGGCTGGTGCGGGAGATCGGGTAGTGCTGCAGGAAGGTCGGCTTGCCGTCGACCACGTCGCCGAGCGGTTCCAGGCCGCAGCTGGCGAACTGCGCAGCGATGTAGTCGGCCGCCAGCGCCTGCCCGGGCATGCCGGTCAGACGTCCGCCCAGTTCGTCGCTGGTGAGGAACTTCGCGTGCTGCAGCAGGCGTTCGGCCCGGATCGCGCGCATCGGCTTCGGGCCGACCTCGGCGCCCGCGGCCCCCGGATCTTGGACAACCGCTGGTTCGGCAGGCGTCGCGGGGCCCGCCGGCAGGCGGCGGGTCGGCGCCTGGCCGAGCGCCGGGGCGACGAAGATCGCGATGACGAGGAGAAGACCTGGGTGCATGATGTCGGCGAGCCGGCACAATACCGGCGCGCGCCCAGTAGCCGCGCGGCCGATTCGCCTGTCGCCGCCCACGCAGATGACGCACCGATGACGTCCAGCGACCCGTTCCCTGTCCGGCCCGCCGTCGATGCGCCGCGCCCACCCTGGCGCCGTCACCTCGCGGCGCGCTGGCATCTGCTGCCCGTCGCGGTCGCCCTGGCCGTGCTGGTGCTCGCGCGCTGCGTCGCCAACCCCGTTGCGACCCCGCCCCCGGCCCCCGAAGGCATGGCGTTCGTCGCCTGCGGCCAGCGCTGCGCGGTCGACGCACCGGTCGTGCTGTGGACCCATGCGCCGAACTACGACGCCTACCAGACGCGCAAGCGGTTCGCCGACGACGAGCCGGACGGCAAGCTGCGCTATGCGCCGGTGCGCGGCAACCTGCCCGCGGCGCTCGCCGCGCGCGCGGGCGCCGACGGCCTCGACCTCGCCGATCTGCAGCAGGTCGTCCACCAGTTCGTGCTGCATTTCGACGTCGCGGGCACGTCGCGGCAGTGCTTCAAGATCCTGCAGGACGTGCGCACGCTGTCGGTGCACTTCCTGCTCGACGTCGACGGCACGATCTACCAGACGCTCGACCTGCGCGAGAAGGCCTGGCACGCGACGATCGCCAACGACTACTCGATCGGCGTCGAGATCGCGCACCCCGGCGACTTCCCGCAGCCGCTCGGCGCGCCGATGCGCACCTGGTACGAGAAGGACGCGCAGGGCTGGCGCGTGAAGTTCCCGAAGTGGATGACCGAACTCGGCATCCGCACCCCGGACTTCGTCGCCCGCCCGGATCGCCCCGACGTGATTGCCGGCGAGGTGCAGGGCAGGACCCTGTACCAGTTCGACTACACGCCGCAGCAATACCGCTCGCTGATCGCCCTGTGCGCGGCGCTCAACCGCGTCTTCCCCCGGATCCGGCTCGACGCGCCGCGCGACGCCGCCGGCGCGATCCGCACCAGCGCGCTGCCGGCCGAGGAGCTGGCGGCGTTCGACGGCATCGTCGGCCACTTCCACGTGCAGACCAACAAGACCGACCCGGGCCCCGCGTTCCAGTGGGAACGCGTGCTGCAGCAGGCGCGCGAACAACGCGCGAAGCTGCGATGAGCGAACCGGTGCTGCGACCGATCCGCGCCGGGGACGACGCCGCGATCGCAGCCGTGATCCGCGACGTGATGACCGAGCACGGCTGCTCGGGCCCGGGTTTCGCGATCCACGACGCCGAGGTGGCGGCGATGAGCCGCCACTACGCCGGCCGCGACGCGCAGTACTGGGTCGTCGAGCTCGACGGCGCGGTGGTCGGCGGCGCCGGATTCGCGCGGCTCGCCGGCAGCGAACCGGCGGCGGCGACCTGCGAACTGCGCAAGATGTACTTCCGCCCCGTCGTCCGCGGCCGCGGCCTCGGCGCGCACCTGCTGGCGAAGCTGCTCGACGAGATGCGCGGCGCGGGCTTC
>CAYMRG010000172.1:0-1357 GCA_964392555.1 uncultured candidatus Brocadiaceae bacterium | reverse complement strand
TGCTACCTCGAGACGACGACGCAGATGGTGAAGGCCCAGGATCTCTACCGGCGGTTCGGTTTCGTCGAACGCTGTGGCAGCCAGGGCGCCACGGGGCACTTCGGCTGCGATCGGTTCTTCGTCCGCGACCTCGACGACCGCGATCGCCGCGACGCCGATGCGATGGGAAGTTCCCGACCGCAGTAGCCGCCGAGCCCGGCCTGGACTAGGAACACCGGTCGTCGACCGCGATCCCCGCGGCGTCCTGTCTGCAGCCCGGGGTGGCGAAGCCCTCACCGACCGCGCGGCGAATGCCGATAGCGCCGGGAGAGCCACGCCGCCGTTGGGCCGGCGGCTCGCGTAGCACCATGGACATCCTGCACTTCGGGGCCTTGGCCTCCCTGCCCGCCTGGGCGATCGCGGCGATCGCGATCACCCTGCTGGCGACCGTCGTCTTCGTCGGCGCACCGCTCTGGCTGTTCGCGGCAGCGGTCGGCGCGCTCGCCTGGACGTTCGGCGCACCCTGGTGGGTCTGGACGATCGTCGCGCTGCCGCTGTTCGTGCTGCTGGTGAAGCCGCTGCGCCGCGCGCTGCTGTCCGATCGCATCCTGCGCTTCCTGCAGAAGAGCGGCTTCATGCCGGCGATCAGCGACACCGAGCGCGCCGCGATCGCAGCCGGCACGGTGTGGCTCGACGGCACGCTGTTCTCCGGCAAGCCCGATCTGAAGGCGCTCGCGACCGCCGCCTACCCCGACCTCGACGACGAGGAGCGCGCGTTCCTCGACGGCCCGGTCGAGAAGGTCTGCGCGATGACCGACGACTGGCAGGTCCACCAGCAGCGCGACCTGCCGAGCGAGGTCTGGGACTTCCTGAAGCGCGAACGCTTCTTCGGCCTGATCATCCCCAAGGAGTTCGGCGGCCTCGGCCTGTCGGCGTCGTGCAACAGCGCGGTCGTCACCAAGCTGACCTCGCGCTCGATGCCGCTCGGCATCACGGTGATGGTGCCGAACTCGCTCGGCCCGGCCGAGCTGCTGACGCACTACGGCACCGACGCGCAGAAGCGCCACTGGCTGCCGCGCCTCGCCACCGGTGACGAGATCCCGTGCTTCGCGCTGACCGAGCCGGGTGCGGGCTCCGACGCCGGCGCGATCACCGCGCGCGGCGTCGTGTTCCGCGGCGACGACGGTCGCCTGATGCTGCGGCTGTCGTGGAACAAGCGCTACATCACGCTGGCCGCGGTCTCGACCGTGCTCGGCCTCGCGCTGCAGATCCACGACCCCGAGAACCTGCTCGGCAAGGGCCCGACGCCGGGCATCACCTGTGCGCTGATCCCGACCGCCACGCCCGGCGTGGTGCTGGGCCGCCGCCACGATCCGAT
>CAYMRG010000171.1:3877-9789 GCA_964392555.1 uncultured candidatus Brocadiaceae bacterium | reverse complement strand
CGAGAGGAGGGCGTGTCGCTCGGCTGAGGGCCGGTAGGGCGCTGACGAATTCGCGCAGCCGGCGCGGAAACGTTCGCCGTCGCGGCGCGCGCCAACCGCGCGGCCGATGGCCCGCACTCCCCGGACTCTGCACGTTCCTCCACAGACCTTCCACAGGCGGCTTGCTTGCGCGCCGATCCGCGTCTGCTAAGGAGGAGTGCGGACGGTTACGGCATGGTCGACTTCAAGCAGTCGTTCGATGGGCGCGGTGTGCCCCAGAATCTCGAAGCCGAGCGCTCCGTGCTGGGGGCGCTGCTGCTGCACTCGGACGCGGTCGCCGACATCACCTTCCTGAAGTCGGACGACTTCTACCTGCCGCGGCATCAGGTGATCTTCGAGTCGATCATGGCCGCCTTCAACACGCGCCACGCGACCGACCCGATCGTCGTCGGCGAGGAGCTGTCGCGGCAGGGCCGTCTGCAGGACGCCGGCGGGCACGAGCAGCTGCTCGACCTGATGGAGGCGGTGGTGACGGCGGCCGGCGTCGTCTACCACGCCGAGATCGTCCGCGAGAAGGCGATCCAGCGGCGCCTGCTGGAGACGTGTCTCGACGTCGCCCGGCGCGCCTATGACAACGAGCTCGACAGCAAGGAGCTGCTCGACGAGGCCGAGCGGCAGATCTTCGAGATCTCGCGGCTCGACAAGGCCGGCGACGCGATCAGCATCGCCAACGTGCTGCAGGCGACGTTCGAGAAGATCGACCGCCTGCGCGAACGCGAGGGGCGGCTGACCGGGCTCGGCACCGACTACTACGACTTCGACGACATGACCGGCGGGCTGCAGCAGGGCGAGCTGATCATCATCGCGGCCCGTCCGTCGATGGGCAAGACGACGTTCGCGCTGAACCTGACGGAGCGCGTCGCCAGCCAGGCCAACCCGGTGGCGTTCTTCTCGCTCGAAATGTCGAACCAGCAGGTCATCCAGAACATGCTGTGCAGCCGTGCCCAGATCGACGGCCAGGCGATGCGCAAGGGGCGCATCACCGACCAGCAGTACAAGCGCCTGCAGGACGAGGCGGCGCGGCTCTACGAGACGCCGATCTACGTCGACGACACGCCCGGCATCTCGATCACACAGCTCCGGGCGAAGTGCCGCCGGTTGAAGCAGAAACACCAGATCTCGATGGTGGTGGTCGACTACCTGCAGCTGATGTCGGCCGGCGGGCGCGTCGAGAGCCGCCAGCAGGAGATCTCGGCGATCTCCCGCGGCCTGAAGGGCATCGCCCGCGAACTCTCGGTGCCGGTGATCGCACTCTCCCAGTTGAATCGCGACGTCGAGAACCGCGATGATCACCGGCCCCGCATGAGCGACCTCCGCGAGTCGGGGGCGATCGAGCAGGACGCCGACGTCATCATCCTGTTGCACCGCGACGACTACTTCAAACCCACCGAACAGAACGCGGGCCTGGCCCAGATCATCATCGCCAAACAGCGCAACGGGCCGACCGGTGAGGTGGTGTTGCGATTCTTCCGCGAGTACATGCGTTTTGAGAACTTCACGCGCAGGGCTGAACCGATGCAGTAGGCGCTGCGCGCAGCTGCTCCACGCCGTCGCCGCCACGGTCGCCTTGTCGTCGGTATTCGTGGCGGCGCAGAACGACCCGCAGCAGCAGCAGCCCGGGCCGCCCCCGCAAGCGCCCGGCAGGGCGCCGTTCCGCATCGACAACGCGATCCGCCAGGACGGGGGCGACGTCGAGCTGGACGAGGCCGTCGCGAAGCTGCAGGATCGCCCCGTGCGTTCGATCCAGGTCGCGCGCAGCCAGGCCGACGGCGTGCGACTGCTCGATTCGGCGTCGACCGATTCGTTCGTCCGCAGCCTGACGACGCGCGTCGGTCAGCCGTTCGCGGCGCGCAATGTGCGCACCGACTGCACCAACCTGTGGAACGAGCGGCGCATGATCGTCCGCGGCTTCGTCGAGCCCATCGACAACGAGGTCGTCGTCACGTTCCTCGTCGATCGCGAGATCGAGACCTACGAAGGCGTCGACTTCGTCGGCATGACGCTCGCGCGCACCACCGTCGACAGCCTGCTCGGGCTGACCGCCGACCGCCGCGTGACGCGCACCGAGGCCGAGGCGATGCGCAAGGTGCTGTTGGCGCGCTACGCCCGCGACGGCTACGCGTTCTGCAGCATCGAGATGCCCGAGCAGCCGGTCGACACGCCGCCGCCCGACGCGCCGGCCGGTGCCAGCCCGCCGATCGCCAAATCGCTGCTGTTCGTCGTCGACGAGGGGCCGAAGGTCACGATCGGCAACCTGGGGTTCTCCGGCAACGCCGCGTTCGCCGCGAGCCCCGCGCTCGGTCTGTTCGGTCGCGACGACTACCTGGTGCGCGATTCGCACATGCGCAGCACCAGCGGCTCGCCCTACAGCCGTGAGCTGATCGAGGAGGATCTCGACCGCCTGCGCCTGTTCTACCACAGCCGGGGCTTCCTCGACGCGACCGTCGACCTCGCGTCGACCGTGTTCACGCCCGATCGCACCAGCGTCGACCTGTCGTTCGTCGTCGTCGAGGGGCCGCGTTACCGCATCCGTTCGGTGAAGGTCGAGCAGGTCGCGACGATCGGCGGTGCGCCGCTGGCGGACCCGCTCTACCCGACCGAGGAGATCGCGAAGGAGCTGAAGGTCGTGCCCGGCGAGTTCTACGACCACCAGCGCCTGCAGCGCGACATGAAGCGCATCGAGGAGTACTACGGGCGGCGCGGCCATCCGCCGTCGAGCTTCCCCGGCTGGAGCGACCTGCCGCAGCGGACGATGGTGCTGCAGCCGAGCGAGAGCTACACCCTCGATCAGCCCGAGGTCGACATCGTCTTCCAGGTCGTCGAAGGCCGACCGAAGCGATTGCGCGACGTCGTCGTGCGCGGCAACCAGTTCACGCGCGACGCGGTGATCCGGCGGCGGTTCCGCGTCGTGCCCGGCGACGTGCTCGACATGAAGGAGGTCGAACGTGCCCTGCGCGGCCTCGAGCAGACGCGCTACTTCCAGGACCCGAGCACGTTCCGCGGCCCGCGCCTGCAGGTCGAGCCGGTCGCCGGCGAAGATGAATTCGTCGACCTCGGCCTCGACGTCGAGGAGGGGCCGACCAGCGAGTTCCGCTGGGGCGTCGGCATCAGCACCGGCCAGGGCGCGTCCGGGCAGATCACGTTCAACAAGCGCAACTTCGACATCGCGAAGCTGCCGAGCAGCTGGAACCCGATCACCGCGATCGGCGAGATCCTCGACAACCGCGCGTTCCACGGCGGCGGCCAGACCCTCAACCTGCTGTTCGCGCCCGGCAGTCGCTACACCCAGGCGCAGATCACGTTCGTCGAGCCGGACGTGTTCGGCCAGCACTTCGACACCTACGAGCTGCGCGTCGCCGGCCGGCGGCTGATCCGGCGGCTGCGCGACGGCTACACGTCGGACACGCTCGGCGCCGAGGTCGGCCTGTCGCGCAACTTCACGGAGCAGCTCAACGTCGGCCTGTCGCTGCGCGACGACGGCGTCAAGGTCAAGGATCTCGCGCCAGACGCGACGTCGCTGGCGTTCGCCGCCGAGGGCAACAACGAGCTGCGCGGGCTGCGGTTGTCGGCGCGCTACCGCGAGCTCGACGACTTCCGCCGGCCGACGTCGGGCTACGAGATCGGCCTGTCCGGCGAGGTGGTCGGCGGCTTCCTCGGTGGCGACCAGGAGCTCACCAAGCTGACGCACACGGCGCAGATCTACGCGCCGCTGTTCGAGGACGACGAAGGCCACTTCACCGTGCTGCACCTCGAGCACTTCCTCGGCACGGCGGCCGGGTTCGGCAGCAGCGAGGACGTGTTCCTGACCGAGCGCTTCTACGTGGGCGGCGCGAACCTGCGCGGCTTCGACTACCGTGGCGCCGGCCCGACGCAGTTCGAACGGCCGATCGGCGGCGAGGCCGTCTACACGGGCACGGTCGAGGTGTCGTTCCCGCTGGTCGCGTCGCGCGTCGGCAACGAGGTGCAGGATCGCGAACTGCTGCGCGGCGTCGTGTTCACCGACGTCGGTCTGCTCGGCCTGTCGCTGAGCGACCCGACGTTCCACCAGCTGCGCGCGAGTTCGGGGTTCGGCGTCCGCATCGAGATCCCGGCGCTCGAACTGCCGATCCGGCTCGACCTCGGCTGGCCGTGGCTCTACGAGGAGTCCGACAGCCGCCGGCAGCTCTACTTCTCGATCGGGTGGTGAGATGGCGCAGCCGTTCGAACGTCTGTCGTCGGAGGTCCTGGTCGCGAACCCCTGGCACCGCTACTGCAAGGATCGCTACGTGCAGGCCGACGGCAGCGAAGGCGTCTACTTCTACGTCGACATGCCCGGCAGCTGCGCGGCGATCCCGATCTTCGCCGACGGCACGACGATCCTGCTGCGCGTGCACCGCTACCTGCTCGGCGCCGACTTCTGGGAGTTCCCGATCGGCGGCATGCTGCTCGGCGAACAGCCGCTGGCGGTCGCCCAGAAGGAGCTGCACGAGGAGGCGGGGCTGATCGCGCGCGACTGGACACCGCTCGGCCGCTTCGCCCCCTACAAGGGCGTGTCGAACGAGATCTGCCACTTCTGGCTCGCGCGCGACCTCGTCGAGGTCGCCCAGGAACTCGAGCCGAGCGAGCGGATCACGACGCACCGGCTGCCGTTCGCCGAAGCGCGGGCTCGGCTCGTCGACCAGGATTGCAGCGACGGCCAGTCGCTCGCCGGGCTCGTGCTGCTCGATCGCTGGCTCCTGAAGGGCAACCGGCTGTGAGCCGCGGGCAGGCGCCGGCCGCGCGGCCGCTGCGCGTCACCGTCTATGCGTCGTCGAGCGAACGCATCGCCGCCGGCTACCACGCGGTCGCCGAGGAACTCGGCCGCCGCATCGCCGAACGCGGCTGGGAGCTGGTCTGGGGCGGCGGGCGCTACGGGCTGATGGGCGCGGTGTCGCGCGGCGCGCGCGCCGCCGGTGGCCGCACGATCGGCGTCATCCTGCAGGACTTCGTCGACAAGAACGTGCACTGCACCGAGGCGCACGAGCTGGCGTCGGTCGGCGACATGCGTTCGCGCAAGCGCGGTCTCGACGAGGCCGGCGACGCCTACATCGCGCTGCCGGGCGGACTCGGCACGCTCGAGGAGCTGCTCGAGATCCTGTCGTTCAAGCAGCTCGGCCTGCACGACAAACCGGTGATCGTGCTGAACGCGCTCGGCTACTGGGACCCGCTGCTGCAGATGCTCGACCGCGGGTTCGCCGAAGGCTTCGTGCAGGAGCACTTCCGCGGCCTCTACACGGTCGCCGGCGATGCCGCCGAGGCGATCGCGTCGGTCGCCGCGGCGACGGCGGCGGCGCCCGGACCGCGGCGCGCGCCCGATCCGCGCGGCGGCGGCACGGCGTGACGGCGACGGCGGCGGATCTGCAGCGTGCGCACCGCGCCCTCGACGCGGCCGCCGCGGTGCTGTTGCGCCATGCCGCGGCCGGCGTGCCGACCGAACGCAAGGCCGACGGCGGCCTCGTCACCGCGGCCGATCGCGAGGTCGACGTGCTGCTGCATCGGCTGCTGCCGCAACCGGGCGACGGCTGGCTGTCGGAGGAACGCGACGACGATGCGGCGCGGCTCGCGGCCGAGCGCGTCTGGGTCGTCGATCCGCTGGACGGCACGCGCGAGTTCGTCGCCGGGCGACCGGACTACGCGGTCTCGATCGCCCTGCTGGTCGCCGGCGAACCGGTGCTCGGCGCCGTCGGCTGTCCGGCGCGCGGCGTGACGGTGGTCGGCGGCCCGGCGTTCGGCATCGAGCGCCGCGGCGAGGCGCCGTTGCCGTGGCTCGCGGGCGACGCGCGCCCGCGGGTGGTCGCCAGCCGCAGCGAGCAGCGCCGCGGCGAGTGGGCGCGCTGGGCGCCGGCGGCGCAGGT
>CAYMRG010000171.1:0-3867 GCA_964392555.1 uncultured candidatus Brocadiaceae bacterium | reverse complement strand
CCGGCCTCGCCGACATGACCTGGACGCTGCATCCGAAGCACGAATGGGACGTCGCCGCCGGGGCGGCGCTGGTGCGCGGGGCCGGCGGAGAGGTCTGGCTGCCGCGCGGCGGCCACCTGCTGTGGAACCGCGCGCGCCCGCGCTTCCGCAGCTTCGCCGCGGCCGGCCCGGGCCAGCGCGAACGCGCCGCCGCGCTGCTCGACGCGTGACCCGGCGCACACCGCCGCCAGAAGGGGCCGCAGGCCGCCGGTGCCTCAGGGATCTGCCACTCCCGCTCGCGCCACGGTGAAGCCACGCGGCGCGCAAGGCAAGGCCGGCCAGCAGGTCAGCATGCGCGCAGCGCGTGGGCGAACACGTCGCTGGTGCTCAGCAGCCCGACGACGCTGGTGCCGTCGAGCACCGGCATGCGGCGGATGCCGGCCATGCGCATCATCTGGATGCAGTCGAGCAGGTTGGTCTGCGCCGGGACGCAGATCGCCGGCCGCGTCATCACGTCGCGCACCTGCAGGTCGTCGAGCGCGCTCGGCGCCTGCGTCGCCAGCACGTTGACGATGTCCTTGCTGGTCAGGATGCCGGGCAGATCGGACGGATCGTCGCCGGCGACCAGCAGCGCGCGGATGCCATGTTCGGCCATGCGCTGGCCGGCGACGCGCAGGTTCTCGTGCGCGGTCGCCCAGTGGATCGTCTTGTGCATCACGTCACGGGCGCGGAAGCGGCGCAGGTCACAGGTCATGTCAGTGTCTCCTCGACGATGGCATTGCGGTCGGCGGCGAAGCGGAAGCGACCACCCGGTCGGGTCGTCGGGAACTCGATCCGGTGCGGACCGAACTCCAGCACGACGCCGGGTTCGATCGCCGCCACGATCTCGATGCTCGCGTTCTGCAGGATCTCGCGCAGCGCCGCGCGCTGGCGCAGCGTCGCGGCCAGCACGGCGTCGTCGGCACGCTGCGACAGGCGCGCGGCCTTGCCCGGGCCGATGCGGCCGGAGTCGCGCATGGCGCGCTGCGCGCTGCGGCCGACCTTCGCGGCATCGGTCGCCTGGCGCACGGCCTCGGCGCCTTCCTCGCCGAGGTCGCCGGCCGACAGCCGCGTGCGCGCTCCCTGGGCGGTGCCGGCGCGCTCGACGACGATCTGCTGGCGCGCGCGCAGCGTGCCGCCGAAGACGACGCCGCGGCCGCCGCGGACCAGGATCCGTTCGGCGCGGATCGTGCACCAGGTCGCCTGGTCGCGGATCTCGACGGTGCCGGTGGCCGCGATGCGCGCCGACGTCGCGTGGCGGCAGGTGACGTGCGAGCCGGCGCGGACGTCGGCGCCGCCGAGCGCGCCTTCGGCGATGCGGATCGCGTTGCCGGCGGTGACGGTCGCCGCGAACACGCTGCCGGCGATCTCGACGTCGCCGGTGGCCGCCACGGTGAAGCCGTCGTGGACCGAGCCGCGCACCTGCAGCGAGCCTTCGCTGCGCAGGTTGCCGTGGTCGAGGTCGACGTCGCCCTGGTGGACGAACAGCGGCGTCACGTCGATCCGCTCGGCGTCCTGCACGAGCACGCCGCCGATCGCCGCGAACGCGGTGTCGCCGGCGACCCGCACGCCGGCGCCGAAGCGTTCGCGGTGGGGGCGGCCCGGGCGCGGCGGCACGACCCGGCCGCACACGTCGCGACCGGCCGTGCCCGGCGAAGGCGCCTCGATCGTCGCGATCTCCTGACCGGCGGCGATCGGCTGCAGGAAGCCGCGCTCGAAGTAGTCGACGTGGCCGTCGGCGTGGGCGGTGCCGATGCCGAAGTGCGCCTGGCGCCACGGCACCAGGCGCCCGTCCTGGCCGGGTTCGGGCGGTGTGCCGGTCGCGACCACGACCTCGCCCTTCCCCTGCGGATCGGCGAGCAGCGCTGCCAGCCGTTCGACCGCGCGCGCATCGACGCCGTGCACGATGCCGGCCGCCGCGAGCGCCGCGCGCGCGCCGTCGGCGACCGGTTCGCCGGGCGCGATCCGGGCCAATGCGGTCATGCCGCCGTCCCGGATGGTCATCTGCACGCGCGTCACGACGCTGTCTTCGGCATTCGGGCCCGCGCCGGTGCACCGCAGCCGGGCCCGGGTCGCAGGCGGTCCGGCGCCGGGTTTGCGGGTTCTCCCGTAGGCGGCGGAACGGCCCCTGCCAGCGGTTGTTGCCCGGCCCCTCATCCTGACCGTCCGACGGCGTCGATGAGAGCTGCGATGAATGCCGCCACCGCTTGCCTGTCGAAGCTGTTCGCGCGCCAGATCGCCGAACGCAAGCTCGACCTGCCGACCATGCCGGGCACGGCGGCCGAGGTCATGTCGCTCTGCCAGCAGGAGAGCACCGATGCGCAGAAGCTGTCGGCCGTGCTGCACCGCGACCAGACGATCGCCTCGAGCGTGCTGCGCGTCGCGAACTCCGTCGCCTACGCCGGGCAGATCCCGTGCGCGTCGCTGCAGCAGGCCTGCAGCCGGCTCGGCATGCAGCTGATCACCGAGATCGCGATGGCGGTGTCGGTGCGCGGCCGCATGTTCCAGAACCCGAAGTGCGCCGAGCTGCTGGCGGCGCTCTGGCAGCACTCGGTGCTGGTCGGCTTCTACACCAAGGAGATCGCGCGCATGCGCCGGCGCAACGTCGAGATCGCGTTCCTGTGCGGTCTGCTGCACGACGTCGGCAAGGCGGTGCTGCTCGGCAACGTCGATCGCGCGCTCGGCGGCAGCGCGATGACCATGTCGACGGCCGAACTGCTCGACGCGGTCCACGACCAGCATGCCGCGGCCGGCGGCTTCCTGGCGCTCGAGTGGAAGATGCCCGAACAGGTGCGCGAGGCGATCGTCTGCCACCACGACTACCAGACCGCCGACAAGTTCTCCGACATGACGATGGCCGTGCACTACGCCGACCTGCTCGCGCACCATGTGGCGCCGAGCCAGTTCGCGCAGCCGCTCGGCGAGGACGAACTGCGGGTCCGGCCGGTGCTGGTCGGGCTCAACCTCTACCCGGACCAGGTCGACCAGCTGTTCGCCTTGCGCGCGAAGGCGCTCGAGGTCACCGAGGGCATGCGATGAGCACGGAGCACTGGGATGTCGTCGTCGTCGGCAGCGGCCCGGCCGGCCAGAAGGCCGCCGTGCAGGCGGCGAAGGGCGGCCGGCGCGTCTGCGTCGTCGAACGCGAGGTCGGCGTCGGCGGCGCCTGCGTGCACCGCGGCACGATCCCGAGCAAGACGCTGCGCGAGACCGCGGTCCACATGGTCGGCGTCCGCACGCGGCTCGGCAACGTCAAGATCGAGCTGCCGCCGGACCTGCAGCTCGCGAGCCTGATGGACCGGATGGAGAAGGTGGTCAAGGCGCACGTCGAGTACCAGACCGCGCAGATGCGCCGCAACGGCATCGAGCAGATCCACGGACGCGCGCGCTTCCGCGATCCGCACACGCTCGCCGTGCAGACCGTGCTCGGCGGCGAACGCACGTTGCACGCCGACCTGATCGTGCTGGCGACCGGCTCGCGGCCGCGCACGCCGCCCGAGGTTCCGGTCGACCACGAGCACGTCTACGACAGCGACTCGATCCTCAGCATGGCGTACCTGCCGAAGTCGCTGACGGTGCTCGGCGGCGGCGTGATCGCCTCGGAGTACGCGACGATCTTCGCCTCGCTCGGCGTGCACGTGACGATGCTCGACCGTGGGCCGCGCCCGCTGGCGTTCCTCGACGAGGAGATCCTGACACGGTTCGCGACCGCGTTCGAGGCGAACCCCGGCTGCACGTTCCTCGGCGGCGCGCAGATCGACAGCGTCGCCTGGAACGGTCACGACGCGGTCGTCACGCGGCTGAAGAACGGCTGGGAGGTGCGTTCGGAGAAGCTGCTGTGCGCGCTCGGTC
>CAYMRG010000170.1:0-9789 GCA_964392555.1 uncultured candidatus Brocadiaceae bacterium | reverse complement strand
CGCGAGCAGGATGCCGCGGCTGCGGCGCGTGCGCGCCCACGCCGGCACGCGCCAGCGCGCCGCGAACGACCGCCATCCTGGCCGCGGCCAGCGCATCAGCGGCCCCTGCGCGCGACGACCAGCGCGATGCCGGCCGCGACCAGCGCGGTGCCGAGCCAGGTGCCGGCCGTGGTCTCGCCGTCGCCGACCGCGGCCGCGAGCAGCATCGCCAGCGCCGGGCAGACGTAGGTGATCAGCGACAGCAGCGAAGCGGGGGCGGTGCGCATCAGCCAGAAGTAGATGCCGAACGACGTCGCCGTGCCGACCAGCGCCAGGTAGAGCGTCGCGCCGACGCCGCGTGCGGTCCATGCCATCGCCAGCGGCTGTTCGCGGACGAACGCGGCGAGCGTCAGCAGCGCCGCGCTGAGCAGCATGCCGTTGCGGTTCAGCAGCACCGAGCTGCTGCGCGAGCCGTAGCGTTTCACCAGCGTCGTGCCGATCGCCGAGACGAACGGGCTGACCAGCAGCAGCAGCGCCGCGCCGGAGTGCGCCGCGTCGAGCCCGCCGAGGCCGCTGCCGTAGACGCAGACGATGCCGCCGAACGAGACGACGAAGCCGAGCAGCTGGCGTGCGGTCAGCCGTTCGCCGAGGAAGCACAGGCCGCTGATCGCCATCAGCAGCGGGAAGATGCCCCAGAGCACGGCCGCGACGCCCGACGGCACGTACTGCTCGGCGGTGTAGAGCACGCCGTAGGAGCCGGCGAAGTTGCAGGTGCCGGCGGTCGCCCACAGCCACGGCGGTGGCGCGGGTGCGCGTTCGCGGCGGTGCAGCGGGCCGGCGAGCGCGGTCATCGCCAGGCTGGCGACGCAGAAGCGCAGCGCCGCCGACGACAGCGGCGGCTGGTCCAGCAGGCAGATGCGGATCGTCCACCACGTGCTGCTCCAGATCAGGCACAGCAGCGCGATCAGCGCCGGCACGAGCCAGCGGCGTGTGGCATCGGGCGGGGCGAGTTCAGGGGCGGACGGCATGGGCGGCGAAGGTAGCGAGCGAGCGGGCCGTCGGCACCAGCGAGTGCCGCGTCAGCGCGCGCAGCGCCGCGGCGCCGCGGCGGTGCGCCGGCAGCCACGGCGGCAGCGGCCGGGCGAGCAGCGGCGCGCGGACGTGCACGCGGCGCACGCCGCCGAGCGTGTCGCGCGTCCACCCCGAACCGTGCGCGACGGCGCTGCCGGGCGGGACACCCCACGGCACCGTGCCGAGGCCGTAGCCGAGGCCGGTCCAGGTGTTGGTCGCGATCGTGCCGTGCGGCAGCCGCGCCACCGCGGCCGCCAGCGGCTCGCGTTCGCCGCGCAGCACGCCGGCAGGGGCGAACAGGTAGGCCGACAGCGCGCCGAAGCAGTGCGCGGCGACGAAGTCGGTCGCGTTCGCGAGCCAGCGCGGTGCGTCGTCGCCGGGCAGAGCGAACTCGCGCAACACCGGTGCGAACAGCTCGCGGTCGCAGAGCGCCGCCTCGGCGGCGCCGAGGTCCGCACACAGTGTCGGTGGCAAGGCGTCGGGTGCGCTCGGCCGCCCGGTCGCGGTCGCGAAGTCGGCGCGCACGCTCGGGTGGAACGGCACGCGCGCCGGCAGCGCGGCGAGTGCGGCGCGCAAGTGGCCGAGCAGGGCCTGGCGCTGCGGCCAGCCGCGCGCGGTCAGCAGCACGCGCGGCGCGAGGCAGGTGGCACCACCGTTCGCCGCGGTGTAGGCGGCGAGCTGGCGCGCCGCAGCGCGCAGCTCGGCGTCGCGCCAGGGGCCGGGCACGACCAGCGCCGGCGTGCAGCAGCCGACCTCGGCGCTGAGCTGATCGCCGCGCAGCGCGGCCCAGGTCGCGGCCGAACCGGTCAGGTGGATCGCGGTGACATCGTCGCGCTGTCCCAGCGCACGGCCGGCCGCCGCATCGCCGTCGGCGAACGCGAGCCAGCCGGCGTCGACCAGCGGCGCCAGCACCGTGGCGAACGTCGCGGCGAGGTCGCGGTGCAGGGGGCTCGGCTTCAGCGTCACGCGGCGGCCGCGCACGAACCCCTGGTCGCGCACGGCGAGCCGCCGCGCCGCCGTGACATTGCCGGCGCCGCGCACCCCCGCGGGGCCGCCGGCCCCCACGGCCGCGCCGGCGCCCACGTCCGCGTCGCGTTCGACCCACGCGCGGTGGCCGCGCAGCGCGAGGCCTTCGCAGCGGCCGGGGATCGGCGGCACGGCGAGCACGGGCGTGTTGGTGGCGGGGGGCTTCGCCGCGCCGCGCGTCGCGAGGTGCGCGAGGAAGCGCGCGACCGGCAGCGGGCCGCTGGCCCACTCCTCGGCGAGCGCGTGGGGAACCGCGCTCCAGCCCTTCGCCGCGCAGCTCGCCGCCACCCAGTCGTCGGCGCTCGCGGCGAGGCAGGTGGCCAGGCGGTGCAGCTGGCCGGGATCAGCGGGGACGTCGGCGCCCATGGCGGCAACTCGTTCGTTCGCCGCGGCGCGCCGTCCTCCGGCGCATCACGTCCGGCGCATCACTTCACGATCGGCACCGCGAGCCGGACCGAGTTGTAGAGCAGCAGGGTGGTCGGATCGAGGTACCAGTCCTGGAAGTAGAGCGTCTGGTTCGCCAACGCTTCCGGCAGCGCCAGGTACCAGGAGACGCTGCTGCCGACCGCGGTCGGGAACATGCCCAGGTAGTACGGACCGGAGATCGGCACGTAGAGGCTGCAGCCGGCGCCGATCAGGCCCGGGATGATCAGCGGCGTGTCGATCGCGGCGGTCGCGGCGACCATCAGGTGCAGCGCGTTCGTCGGCGAGCCGGTGACCATGAGGGAGTTGAACTCCGCGCCGATCTGCTGGTTGCCGTACCAGTACGGGTTGGCGAAGCCGCACGGCACGCCATACGTGGCGGTGGCGGCCGGGCCATCGTAGTTCGTCACCTGGCCGTAGACCGGCTGCGAGATGCCGTCGAAGACGCCGTAGGCGCACAGGAACGTGTCGTTGTCGTTGTCGAACGTGCAGGCGACGCCGGTCGGCACGTGCCCCGAGGTGTAGTACAGCGTGCCCCACTCGGTGAGGTTGCCCGTGTAGCCGACTCGGTCGTAGTAGGCGGCTGGCACGCCCGGCGAGATCGCGCGGTAGGTGGCGGTCCAGTGCGAGCGGTCGTTGGTGTCGAAGCCGAGGCCCGACGCCTCCCAGCGGCGATCGGTGTTGCTGCGCAGCAGCACCGGATCCTGCTGGTTGCTCGGGCTGGCGGCCCCGTTGGCCCAGTCGAAGCGCTCGACGTAGAGCTGCTGCCCAGAGATCAGCGCGGTCTTGAAGTTGTAGGTCGCGACGTCGAGCGTCGTGAACAGCACCGCATAGCGGCCGGACTGTCCTTCGACGACCGGGCCGAGCTGGTGGACCATCGGCGTGGCGAGCGCGAAGTGGCTGATCCACGTGCCCGTGGCGACGGTGCCGTTCTGGTCGATGCGGACGCCGTTGAGGTCCCAGTCCTCGTTGGTGACGCCGTCGAGGAAGGCCTGGTAGACGCAGACCCACGAGAACGACGTGCCACCGTCGGCCACCTGCGTCACGCTGGGACGCTCACAATCGTGGACGCTGCTCGGGTGGATCGTGAACGCGGTGCCGAACGCGCCGGGCGAGGTCGTGGTGTCGAACAGCACGCCGGCCACTTCGCTGAGGTTGCTGTTGGCGAAGGGGTTGCCGGCGCCGTTGTTCTCACGCTCGAAGACGACCAGCGCGTCGTTGCCGGTCGAATAGGCCTCGACGCCGCCGACGTCGGGCCGCCAGTCGTTGATGCCGGCCGCGCCGCCGAAGTAGGCGAGGTTGGTCTGCAGCGTCGCGTCTCCGCTGGCGTGCTGGTGGGCGCGCAGCAGGCTCGCGGTCGGCGTGCTGGCGTTGAAGTAGCGGCGCATCACGACGACCCACTGGTCGGTGCCGCCGACGAATGCCGCGCTGCCCTGGTCGGTGGACCAGCTGGTCGTGACGTCGGTGAACACCGTCGTGGTGTTGGTGAAGTCGTCGTTGCAGAGGCGCGCGTACAGGTCGTGGTCGGTCGTCGAGGCCGCGCGCGTGTAGACGACCATCACGTTCGCGGTGACCGCCAGGTCGTCCCGCGCGATGTCGACGGTTGCGACGTCGCCGCCCGTGGCGCCCCAGGATCCGACCACCACCGGCGACAGCATCGGATCGACCGTCACCGGCAGCGCGGCGTTCGCGAGCCAAGCGCCCGGCACGGTCAGCGTGATCGTGCCCGCCGCGCCGGCGGTGGTGACCGGCGTGCGTTGACCGTGTGCGTCGTAGGCGATCGCGTGGCCATAGCTGACGATCGCACGCCCTTCGGCATCGCGGAACGTCAGCGGCTGCTGCGCCGCGGCGGCCGGATCGGCCTTCAGCGCCGAGGTGATGGCGCCGCGGATGACCAGGTCACCGGCGGCCGGCCGCTGGTGCAGCACGAACGTCTGCTCGAGGCCTTCGAGGCGGACGTCGTAGGCCTCGGTCAGCGTGCCGAAGCGGTACTCGTAGCGATAGTCCGCGCCCTTCGCCTCGGGCGGGCGGTCGGTCAGCAGTTCCTGTTCGCCGAGCCGCGCCGACGTCGTCTGCCAGTGCAGCGATTGCGTCGTCGGGTAGTCGGCGCCGAGGTACGGCACGAACGTCATGCCGTCGTGGAACGAGACCTTGTAGTCACGTCCGGCGGCCCAGGTGCCGTACGCGAGCCCCTGGTCGTCGGCCATCGTGTGGATCGGCGTGAGGGCGTCGGCCATCGCCGCGCCCCCCTGGGTCACCGGGCCCTGGTCGGGCCGCAGCGGCGCCTGCACGACGGTCGTCGCCGTCCGTGCCCCGACGTCGTCGGGGCCCTGGGCGGGCAGGGGCGAGAGGGCGGCCGAGAGGCCGCCGAGCAAGGCGAGGGCGTGGGATTGCTTCATGGCTTCTCCGGTGGATGGGGAGAAGCCGAGGTAGTCGCCGCGCGCGGCTCCTTCGCGATGGCCGACGTGCGCAGGGCAACCGCGCCTCTCGCCTCGCGGCGCTACGCCAACAGGCGACGCGCGCCGGCCGTGGCTACGGCCGACGCGCGCGCGGCCGTGGCTACTTGATGATCGGCACGTCGAGCCGCGTCGAGCCGTAGAGCAGCAGCGTCGTCGGGTCGAGGTACCAATCCTGGAACGACAGCACCTGGTTCGCCAGGGCCTCGGGCAGCGGCAGCGGCCACGAGGCGCTGCTGCCGACCGCGGTCGGGAACATGCCGTAGTAGTTCGGGCCCGAGATCGGCACGTAGAGGTTGCAGCCGATGCCGACCAGGCCGGGGATCACCAGCGGCACGTCGATGCCCGCGTTGGCGAGGACCATCAGGTGCAGCGCACCGGCCGGCGAGCCGCTGACGTTGATCGACCCGAACTCGGCGCCGATCTGGCGGGCGCCGGACCAGCTGACGTTGGCGAAGCCGCAGGCGACGCCGTAGCTGCTGATCGCGGCCGGCGTGTCGTAGGTGACGACGTGGCCATAGACCCACTGGTTCACACCGCCCTCGTCGACGCTGTAGGCGCACTGGCTGGTGTTGGCGTCGTTGTTGAACACGGTCACCACACCCGTCGGGTTCTCACCGACCACGTAGTAGAGGATGCCGGTCTCGGTGCGGTTGCCGGTGTAGCCGACGCGGTCGTAGTAGGCGACCGGCACGCCCGGCGCGATCGCGCGGTAGCCGACCGTCCAGTGCGAGTCGTCGTTGGTGTCGAACGCGCAGCCGGTGGCTTCCCAGCGGCGGTCGTTGTTGCTGCGCAGGGTGACCGGCGCCTGGTCGTTGCTCGGGTTGGCAGCCGCGTTGGCCCAGTCGAAGCGTTCGACCTGGACCGTCTCACCGGCGATCAAACCGGTCTTGAAGTTGTAGGTCGCGACGTCGAGCGTCGTGAACGTGACCGCGTAGCGGCCGTCCTGGCCTTCGACGACCGGGCCGAGCTGGTGGAGCGATGGCGTGACCGTGGCGAGGTCGCTGATCCACGTGCCGGTGGCGATGCCGCCCGACTGGTTGATGCGCGCGCCGTTGAGGTCCCAGTCCTCGTTGGTGGCGCCATCGATGAAGCGCTGGTAGACGCAGACCCAGGAGAACGACGCGCCGCCTTCGGCGACCTGGTTGACGCTCGGACGCTCGTTGTCGTGGATCGTGCTCGGCTTGATCGTGAACGGCGAGCCGAACGTGCCGTTGGTGCTGGTCGTGTCGAGCAGCACGGCGTCGACCTCGCTGAGGTTGGTGTTGGCGAAGTTGCCGCCGGCATTGTCCTCGCGCTGGAAGACGATCAGCGCGTTGTTGCCCGTGCTGAAACCCTCGACACCGCCGACGTCCGGACGCCAATCGTTGCCGTTGGTCGGCGGGACCAGCGACGAGTAGCCGGTGAGCAGGGTGGTGTCACCACTGCCGTGTACGTGGGCGCGCAGCTGGCTGACGGTCGGCGTCAGCGTCGGGAAGAAGCGGCGGAAGGCCGTGACCCACTTCGTCGTGCCGCCGACGAAGGCGCAGCTCGCCTGGTCGGTCGACCAGGTCGTGGTGATGTCCGAGAACACCAGGGAGACGTTGCTGAAGTCGTCGTTGCAGAGACGGATCCAGAGGTCGTTGTCGGTCGCCGACGCGGCGCGCGAATAGACGACCATGACGTTGGACGTCGTCGCGACGTCGTCGCGGGCGATGTCGATCGCTTCGACCTGGCCGAAGGTTGCGGCGCCCCAGGAGATCAGCTGGACGCGCGTCAGCATCGGATCGACGGTGACCGGCAGCGTCGCGTTCGCGAGCCACGAGCCGGGCACGGTCAGCGTCACTTCGCCATCGGCATAGCCGGTGGTGATCTCGGCGCGGCGGCCGGCCGCGTCGAACACGAACGCGTTGCCGTACTGCACCAGCGAGCGGCCTTCCGCATCGACGAAGGTCAGGCTCTGGTGGCGCGGGGCGGCCTGGTCGGCGCGCAGGGCCGAGGTGACCGCGCCGCGGATCACGAGGTCGCCGGCCGCCGGCAGCTGGTCGACGACGAAGGTCTGTTCGAGGCCTTCGGCGCGGACGTCGTAGGCTTCGACGACGCCGGCGAAGTGGTACTCACAGCGCCACGGCGTGGTGACGCGATCGCTCTGCGAGGCGCCGAGCAGGTCGACTTCGCCGACCCGCGCCGACTTGGTCTGCCAGTGCAGGGACTGCGTCATCGGGTAGTCGACGCCGAGGTACGGCACGAAGGTCATGCCGTCGTGGAACGAGACCTTGTAGTCGGTGCCGGCGGCCCAGACGCCGTAGGCCAGGCCGAGGTCGTCGGCGGCCGTGTGGACCGGCACCAGGCCGGGTGCGAACTGGCTGCCGCTGGCGGTCGGCGCGGTCGGTTCGGCGCCCGGGGCGCCCGCAGCCACGGCCGCCTTGGTGGCCGCCTGTGGCTGGGCAGCGTCGTCAGGAGCTTGGGCGAGGAGGAGAGAGGGGGCAGCCAACAGGCTGCCGAGCAGGATGCGGTGGGATTGGTTCATCGGGGGAAACCTGGAGGATCCAGTTACCCCTGTCAGCGAGGGCGCAGCGCGATTCCGAAGGTCCAATCCGGATTTCTGCGGATCCGGCTGCCGGTCAGGAGGCGGTTTCCGTTCGCCCGAAACCGCGTACGCGCAGCTTCACCAGGAGCCGGGCCTCGGCGTCGAGGCAGGCCTGGCGCGCGGTCGCCTCGGACGAGTAGCCGAGCGCATCGCGGATCTGCGGGAACGTCGCGTCCTCGAGCAGGCGCATCTCCAGGGCGCGGCGCTGCCGCTCGGGCAGTTCGGCGAGCGACTCACGGACCAGCGCGGCGCGTTCGCCGAGCGAGGCTGCCAGCGTCGGCGTCGCCTCGCGACCGTCGGCGACCACGCCGGCCAGTCCGGCGGTCGGTTCACCGACCTGCTTGCGGCCGTCGCGGCGTGCGGCTTCGTGGAAGCGCACCGCGTCGAGCAGGCGGTGCCGCACCAGGGTGCCGAGGTAGGCACAGAACGGCGCGACGTCGTCGAACTGCGTGTCGTCGAGGTCGCGGACGACGGCGGCCAGCACCTCGTGGACGACGTCCTGCGTGCTGAACAGCGGCAGCATCCACTTGTGGTGGGCGCGGAAGTCGCGGTCGAGGTCGCGGTGGACGAGCCGGCGCACGGTCTCGTAGCAGGCCGCGACCACACGGTCGACGGCGGCGGCATCGCCGCGCGCCGCGGCTGCGATCGCCGGTTGCAGGTCCGGCCAGACGATCGTCACAGGAACACCTGGACCGGCCATGCCTCGGCGAATTCGCCGGAGGCGGCGTCGATCGCCAGCCACCGGAACGTCAGCGAGTAGTTCGTCAGCGCCAGCGACGCCGGCACGACGACCGAGGCGGCCCGCGGGTCCCCAGCGAACGCCGCATTCGGATCGCGCACCTGGATCGGACCGGCCAGGTAGAGCGTCGGCGAACCCTGCAGCGTCACGAACGGCACCGCGAAGCCCGTGGCGACTCCCGCCTGCGGCGGCCAGCCGATCATCCAGCTGTCGTAGCGGATCACGCCCGCTTCGTAGCGACGGAACGCGCTCGCGGCGATCGTCGGCGTGCCGAGCTGGCCCGGCCGCAGGCTGCCGCACGACGAGCCGAAGTCGTCGCCGCCGAACGGCGGCAGCGCCGGACCGCCGGTCTGGGTGAACAGGGCCGGGTCCAGCGTGCAGACCGCGTCGACGTCGTCGTTCTGCGCCTTGCCGATCTGCTGGCTGATCGGCTGGCCGTCGCTGGTCTTGGCCGGCTCGGGAATCGCCGAATCGGTGCTGAGGTCGGCGAACAGCAGCTGGTCCATCGTGCCGCCGACCAGCGAGAACAGCAGCTTGTTGCGGACCTCGTCGTAGGCGAGCGCGTCGATGTCGGCGCTGATCGGGAGGCTCAGCGACATGCTGGTGCGGAACACCTGCGGGTACGTCCAGCCGCCGCCGGTGGCGTTGCGGTGGGTCTCGAGGATGTGGGCGCCACTCGGCGCGTAGTTGCCCCACCAGCCGAGCGGCACGACGGCGAGCGATGCGGTCGACACCGTGAAGTAGATCGTCGTCGTGCCGACCAGCGGCACGAACCCGGGCTCGGTGCCGAGCAGGCCGGCCTGTTCGCGGCCGAGCATCAACGGCACGTCGAGACCGTCGACGTCGGCGTTGGTCGAGGACAGGCCGAGTTCCGCGGCCGCGTGCGAGCGCTCGGTGCGGCCGACGACCTGCGGTGGCAGCGGTCCGCCGACCGTCGGGTCGGGCCGCAGGATCCACGAGAACAGCGCGGCGCCGACATTGCCGTTCAGCGCCTCGGCGCGGATCACCGAACCGGCGATGCCCTGCGCCCCCTGGCGCAACGAGAAGTGCAGCACCGACCAGTTGGTGGCCGGCAGGTCGACGTAGCCGCTGCTGAAGTTGACGTCGTCGCGGCCGAGGCTCAGGTCGTCGTAGTCGATGCCGGCGTTGCCGCCGAACGGCGCCAGGATCGCCTTGAGGTCGGGGCTGGCGATGGCCGCCGGCAGCGCCACGGGGGCGCCACCGAAGCCGTTGCGGTGGACGCGCGTCTGGCCGTCGTTGCCGGCGCCGAGGCCGCCGTCGACCAGGATGGCGACGGGAGCGCCGGCGAGCGGGCCGGCAGAGCTGTTCTGGGCCCGCACGGTGCAGGGCGCGGCGAGCATGGGCAAGGCGAGAGCGAGGCAGGTTAGGCGCATGGGTTCCTCCGCGACCTAGCGTAGCGGGGGATCCGGATCCCATGGCGAATCCGTCGATTCTGCGCGCCGGAACGTCGGCGCGTCCTGCGGCCGCAACCAAGGGTTGCGCGGCGCTACGCGCCACCAGAAGAG
>CAYMRG010000169.1:0-9890 GCA_964392555.1 uncultured candidatus Brocadiaceae bacterium | reverse complement strand
TGCGAACGCCACATCCGCCACGCCGCGCGCGCGACCAGCGCGACGACCGCTGCCTGCATGCCGGCGAACGCGCCGACCAGCCAGGGCGGCCACGGCGCCGCGCCCTGCAGCAGCCAGCTCGCCGCCAGCATCAGCGCGAACCCCGGCAGGACGAAGCCGAGGCCGGCGACGAGGCCGCCGAGGCGGCCGCGCGCCAGCGAGCCGAACCAGATGCACAGCTCGGTCGCCTCGGGCCCGGGCAGCGCCTGGTAGACCGCGAGCGCGCGGCGGAACCGCGCCTCGTCGACCCAGCGCTCGCGCTCGACCAGTTCGTGGTGCAGCGCCGCGATCTGCACCACCGGGCCGCCGAACGCCAGCGCGCCGAAGCGGAGGAACCGCAGCCACAGCGCGAACAGCGACAGCTCGCGCGGCGAAGCGGCCGGTGCGTCGGTCACTTCGCCTGCTTGATCAGCCGGAACAGCTCGCTGTCGGTCGACAGCACGAGGTTGGTGCCCGCGAGCACCGTCCGGTAGGTCTCCATCGTCTTGACGAAGGCGTAGAAGTCGCGCGACTCGGGGCTCTTGTCGTAGGCCTCGGCGTAGATGCGCGTCGCCTCGGCGTCGGCCTCGCCCTTGATCGTCTGCACCTGCTTGTAGGCGCCCGATTCGATCGCGCGCAGCTCGCGTTCGCGCGTGCCGTTGATGACCGCGGCCTCGCCTTCGCCCTCGCTGCGGAATCGCTGGGCGATCTGCATGCGCTCGCTGGTCATGCGGCGGTGGATGTTCTGCAGCACGCCGGCGTTGTAGTTGACGCGCTTGATGCGCACGTCGAGCAGCTCGATGCCGAGCGTGTGCAGCTTCGGCTTCGCCTGGGCGAGCACGTCGTTCTCGATGTCGAGCCGGCCGCGCTGCACGCCGGGCAACGTCACCGGCGCGCCGCCCTGCTGCTGCGATTCGGCGGTCAGCACGCGGTTCTTGTCGCTGCGGATCACCTCGAGCAGCTCGTTGCTGGCGACCGCCGTGCGCACCTCGCTGCCGATGATGTCCTCGAGGCGCGACTGCGCGCTGCGCTCGTCGCGCACCGAGACATAGAACTTCGCCGGGTCGTTGATGCGCCAGCGACCGAACGTGTCGACCTCGATGTAGGTCTTGTCCTTGGTCGACATCTGCGTCGACGGCGCGTCGAACTCGAGCGCGCGCTTGTCGAGGTAGATGACCTCCTGGACGAACGGCGTCTTCCAGTGCAGGCCCGACTCGGTGATCGGTTCGCCGACCGGCTTGCCGAACTACGTGATGATCGCGATCTTGGTCTCGTGGACGGTGAAGAACGCGCCGCTGACCATCAGCAGCACGAAGATCACCGCGACCGCGATCAGGAGGACGATTAGCCGCTTCATCGCGCACCTCCCTTGGTCGCACCGGCGCTCGCGCCGGCATTGGCACCAGCACCCTGCAGCATCGGCAGCAGCTGCGTCACGCGCTCGTCGACGATCCACGTGCCGTTCATCTGCGGCAGCACGTCCTTCATCGTCTCGAGGTAGATGCGCGTCCGCGTCACGTCCTTGGCCTTCAGGTATTCCGCGAGCACGGCGTTGAACGCCGCCGCGTCACCCTGCGCCTCGTTGACGCGCCGCAGCCGGTAGCCCTCGGCCTCGCTGATCATCTGCGCCGCGGTGCCGCGCGCGCGCGGCACGGCCATGTTGTACTCGCCCTTGGCGACGTTGATCGCGTTCTCGCGGTCCTGCTGGGCCTTGTTGACCTCGTTGAACGACGTCTGCACCTCCTTCGGCGGGTTGACGTCCTTGAGCTGCACCAGGTCGATGCGCACGCCGAGCTCGTACTTCTTCGCCAGCTCCTGCAGCCGCGTGACCGCGGTCGCCTCGATGTTCTGGCGGCCGACCGTGATCACCTCGTCGACCGTGCGGTCGCCGATCACCTCGCGCATCGCCGCCTCGCTCAGGTCGCGCAGCGTCTGGCCCGGGTCGCGGACGTGGAACAGGTAGCTGTACGGATCGTCGATGCGGTACTGCACGACCCAGTCGACCAGCACCGAGTTGGTGTCGCCGGTGACCATCGACCGCTCCAGTTCCGGGCTCTCGCCGCCCTGGTCCGGGTTGGTCGCGCCGCGCGAGGCGAAGCCGAATTCGAGCTTCAGCGTGCGCTGCACCGGCACCAGCTCGACCGTGTCGATGCCGAGCGGCAGCTTGAAGTGCAGCCCCGGCTCCTCGGTCGACTGGAACTTGCCGAAGCGCAAGACGACGCCGACCGACTCGGCTGGCACCGTGTAGTAGGTCGTGAAGACGACGATCGGGATCAGGATCAGCAGTGCGAGCCAGCGCAATCGCCGCAGGTTCGCCGGATCCGGCATGCGGCCCGGCAGGAGGCGGGGTGTGGACATGGCGCCGTTGTAGCCGGTCGGTGCCCCGCGCCCAACGCTACGCGGGCCCGGGAACGACGGGTTTGCGGTGCAGGCACAGGTCCACGGTCCAACCGATCCAGGTCGCGATCGCGAGGTGCAGCAGCAGGTTCGCCGACAGCGTGTGGCGCGCGATCTCCATGGCATCGCCGTGCCAGGCGACGAACCATGCCAGCCCGCCGCTGCCGAACAGCCACAGCGGCACGCTGCCGCGGCGATCGCGCCGCCACAGCGCCATGGCGATCGCGGCGGCGGTCGCCAGCAGCAGCAGGCGGCCCAGCCAGCGCGCCGGCAGACGCTGCGCGGCGAGCGGACGCGGCAGTTGCCGCAGTTCGGCGAATTCCGGGGCGAGCACGGTGTCGGCGTCCTCGAGCGGCAGCACGGCGTAGCCCGGGTGGGTGGCGACGTAGCGGGCGAGGGTGCCGCGCAGGTCCTGCTCGACCCAGGCGCGGAACGCCGCGAACGGCTCGGCCCGTTCGATCACGTAGTCGTCGCTCGACGTCCACGTGCCGGCGCGCTGCGCGAGGTCGCCCGCGAGCGGCATGCCGCTCGCGGCGAACCACGCCGTGCGCTCGGGATCCGAGAGGACGCGCTGCAGCACGACGTTGCACAGCGGAAAGCGCCAGCGGCCGGAGCGGTTGTTGGTGTCCACGCCGTGCCAGGCGATCGCGAGCAGCGCGAAGCCGGTTGCCGCCGTGGCCCAGTGACGTCGCAGCGGTCCGAGCAGCAGCAGCGTGGCGCCGAGCCCGCCGACGACGAAGGCATCGACGACGCGCGCGTGCGTCACCAGCAGGCCGGTGACGGCGAGCGCGGCGCAGCGCCACGCGCCGCGTTCGCCGGCGAGCAGCGGGATCGCCGCGGCGACCATGGCGACCAGCAGGCTGAGCGCCGGGGAGTCGCTCTGGACGACCCGGTCCCACATCGCCAGGTGGGGGACGCAGCCGACCAGCAGGACGAGTGCGCCGCCGACCAGGCCGGCCGCCGGCCGGCGCAGGCTGCGAGCCACGGCGACAGCGAGCCACAGCCAGCACGGCAGCGCCAGCGCGAGCTGCGCGAACGGCACGCGGGCGATGGCGTCCGGCGAATCGGCGCCGATCGCCGCGTAGAACAGCGCGGTGACGGGCGGCCGCGGCCCGAGGAACAGGCCGTGGCAGCCGAACGGGTCGCGCGCCTGGCTCAGGTAGACGCTGGTGTCGCCGAGGCACCCTGCCGGACCGGCGAGGGCCACGGCGGACCGCACCGCGACGAAGGCGAGCGCCAGCCCGACCCCGAACCAGGGCCAAGGCTGCGGCCAGCGTCTGGAAGCATCCTTCCCCATGTCCGCGGGCGAATAGCATCTGGTCGCCTCGCGGTCACAGCTTGCGAGCCCGCACTTCCCACCACCGCCGCGACCGAGCGCGCCGCGTTCACGAAATCGGCGCACCCGGCCGCGGCGGCGGCGAGAAGTGCTGGCTAAGCTCTCGGCGTGCGCAACCCCGCCGCTTCCTCGCATCTCCTCCCGCTCGCGGTCGCGATCGCGTCCCTCGGCCAAGGCCTGGTGGCCCAGGACCCCAAGCCGGGAACTGGCGAGTTCCAGGCCTACCGCGAGAAGCTGCCGGGCAGCGACGTCGGCTTCGACATGCTGCCGATCGCCGGCGGCACGTTCCGCATGGGCAGCGTCGCTGGCGAAGCCGGCCGCGGCGATGACGAAGGGCCGCAGGTCGAGGTCGCGCTCGAGCCGTTCTGGATGGGCAAGTGCGAGGTGACCTGGGCCGAATACGACGTCTGGAACACCGACACGTCGCGGCCGCAGAGCAAGAAGCCAGATGGCGTCGCGCGGCCGACACCGCCCTACATGGACATGACGTTCAACATGGGGCGCGACGGCTTCCCCGCGATCTGCATGTCGCAGATCGCCGCGCGCGAGTACTGCCGCTGGCTGTCGGACAAGACCGGCCACTTCTACCGACTGCCGACCGAGGCGGAGTGGGAGTACGCCTGCCGCGCCGGGACGACGACCGCGTACTCGTTCGGCGACGACCCGAAGGCGCTCGGCGACTACGCGTGGTTCGCCGACAACAGCGCGCGCGTGCTCGAACCGAGCGCGGCGCCGGTGCCCGCCTACCACCCCGTCGGCCAGAAGAAGCCCAATCCGTGGGGCCTGTTCGACATGCACGGCAACGTCGCCGAGTGGGTCGCCGACCAGTACTACCCCGACGCCTACGCGCCGACCTTCGGCACGTCGCCGCGCAAGAACCCCTACCTCGAGCCCTCCGTCGACAAGAAGGACCGCCCGATCCGCTACCCGCACGTCGTGCGCGGCGGCAGCTGGGGCGATGAGCCGGCGAAGTTGCGTTCGGCGGCGCGGCTGCAATCGGCCGCGGCGTGGAACTCGCGCGACCCGCAGATCCCGAAGAGCTGGTGGTACGTCACCGAAGGCCAGCACATCGGTTTCCGCGTCGTCCGGCCGCTGCACGAGCCGATTGCCACGAAGCGCGCCGCATTCGAAGATCCCCGAGCCCAAGCCCCCGACAAAGCCAAATGACCACGACTCGTCGCTCGTTCCTCTATTCGGCCGCGGCGGCCCTCGCCGCGCAGAACCTCGCGCGCGCCACGGCCGCCGGTCGCGACCCGCTGGCGTTCCGCCGCGGTGACGACATCAAGGTCGGCATGATCGGCTGCGGCGGTCGCGGCAGCGGCGCGATCTCGCAGGCGCTCAGCACCAAGGGGCCCACGCGGCTCGTCGCGATCGCCGACATGTTCCCCGATCGCCTGCACGGCTGTCTCGACGCGCTCGGCGAGAACGAGTCGTTCAAGGGCCGCGTCGACGTCGCCAAGGAGAAGCAGTTCGTCGGCCCGGACGCCTTCCAGGGCGTGATGGCGTCGGACTGTGACGTGGTCGTGATCGCGACGCCGCCGCACTTCCGGCCGTCGCACTTCGAGGCGGCGGTCGCGGCGAAGAAGCACGTGTTCTTCGAGAAGCCGGTCGCCGTCGACAGCCCCGGCATCCGCGCCGTGCTCAACGCCACGGAGAAGGCCGGCCTGATGAACCTGTCGATCGTCTGCGGTCTGCAGCGCCACCATCAATACGGCTACCTCGAGTCGATGCAGCGCATCCACGGCGGCGACATCGGCCGGCTGATGTTCGCGCGCTGCTCGTGGAACCAGGGCGGCCTGTGGCACGTCGACCGCACCCCCGAGATGAGCGACATGGAGTGGCAGCTGCGCAACTGGCTCTACTTCACGTGGCTGTCGGGCGATCACATCGTCGAGCAGCACGTCCACAACATCGACGTCATCAACTGGGCGATGCAGGGCCACCCGCTGCGCGCGCGCGGCATGGGCGGTCGCCAGGTCCGCACCGGCCCCGAGTTCGGCCACATCTTCGACCACCACGCGGTGCAGTACACCTACGAGAACGGCGCGATGTGCTTCTCCGAGTGCCGCCAGATCGACGGCTGCGCCAACGACGTCAGCGAGCACGTCTACGGCACCGAAGGCGAGGCGCACATGAGCAGCGGCGGCTGGCGCATCACCGGCAACAAGGCGTGGACCTACGAGGGCGAGCAGAACGACCCCTACCAGACCGAGCACGACGACCTGTTCGCCAGCATCCGCAACCACCAGCCGTTGAACGAAGGTCGCTACGTCGCCGAGAGCACGCTGACCGCGATCATGGGCCGCATGGCGACCTACTCCGGCAAGGAGATCACCTGGGATCAGGCGATGAAGAGCGACGAGCGGTGGGGACCGAAGAGCTACGAGTTCGGCCCGCTGCCCGTCGATCCGGTGCCGATGCCCGGCCAGAAGCGGGGCTGAGCGCGTGGCCGCCACGCGCGCGCAGGCCCTGTCGTGCGGCTTCGTCGCGGGTGTCGCCGTCGCCAGCGTCGGCTGGTGGCTCGGTCGGCATGCGGGTGCCGAGCCGGCGCCGGTAGCGCCGGTCGAACGCGGCGATGCCGTCGCGCGCGCGGCGGCGCCGACCGTCATGCCGGCCGTCGCCGTCGGCGCGGTCGGGGGCGATCAGGCCGTGCTGCAACGGCTCGCGGCGATCGAGGCGCGGCTGGGCGAGCTCGCCGCGGCGCTCACCAACCGGCCCGACCTCGATCGCACGCCGGCCGGCGGCGCGCCCGCCGACATCGCCTTCCTCGCCGATGCGCTCGCGCAGGCCGACTGCCTGCGCGAACAACGCCGCGTCGCCGCGTTGTCGGTCGACGAGCTGTTCGCCGAGGCGCAGCGGTTCGGCCAGAAGGGCGCCGATCCGGCGAAGGCGATGGGGTTGTGGCGCGACGTGCTGGCTCGCGAGCTGACCGCGGAGCAGCGCGGTCGCGCGCTGACCGAGCTGGGCATGCTGCAGCGCGACGCCGACCCTTCTGCCTCGCGGGCGACGCTGCAGGCGGCGATCGACCTGGCCGGTCTCGACAGCCAGACGGGTGCCTGGGCCGGCTGCCAGTTGGTCTGGACGGCGCAACGCCAGGGCGACGCGGCCGGTGCGCTGGCGATGGCCGAACGGGTGCTCGCCAGCCCCGGCCTCAACGCCAAGCTGCGTCCCGGCACGCGCTGGGCCCTGGCGAACGCGGCGATCGACGCCGGCGCCGTCGGTCGCGCGCGCACCGAGCTGGCGGCCTTGCGCAGCGAGGCGGGGGAGAACCCCGAACTCGCGAAGATGGTCGCCGACCTCGAACGGCGGCTCGCCGGCCGCTGACGATCGCCGGGCCGACGAGGCCCGGGCCGACGAACCCCGGCCGCTGCCAGAACACCCTTTTCGTGGCGCCCAGAGGCAGTAGCTTCTGCGGTTCCCCGCTCCCTGCGCCCACCCCGCGCCCGCCAGACCCCACCATGAGTTCCAAGCACCGCCACGGGCTCCCCCGCAAGAAGCCAGGATTGAATGCTCGCGACGAGATCGAGGGCGACCTGCCGGTGCTGCAACCGGTCGACGACGATCTGTCCGTGCTGCAGCCGGTCGACGGCGAGGACCTGCCGGTGCTCGAAGCGGTCGAGGCGGAGGAGCCGGAGACGGGACCGATCAAGGTCCAGTGCGCGCCGGCCGACGAGGCCGCGTTCGACAGCGTGCTGACGTTCGACGTGCCGGCGATGGACAAGAAGGCCGTGGCCGAGGCCATCGCGGGGCCGCTGCAGCGCGCCATGACTCGGCACAAGGCGATGCTGCGGTACAAGAAGGTGCTCGTGCGCTTCACCGGCGAAGGCATCGTCGGCAGCGCCGTGCGCGATCAGGTCGGCACCGCGCTGGCGGCGCAGAAGGTCCTGCTCGGCATGGTGCGCCGGGGCTTCGGCGACGAGACGGTCGCCACCGGGGCCCTGCCGACGGTCACCATGACCCGCGCCGACGCCGACCGCACGACCACGCTGACGGTCGCGACCGGCGACGTCGCGGCCGAGGATCTCGCGCTGGTGCTGGCGCCGCACCTCGCGGACGCCGCGAAGGGCGCGAAGGGCAAGCGCTACGTGTGGCAGTTCCAGGGCGGCGCGAAGCCGGACGCGGCGCTGCGCGACGCGATCGGCAAGGCGCTGCAGGACGCGGGCGCGGCCAGCGCCGCGATCGGCGCGCGCGTGCTGTTCGACCGCGAGTTGCTGGACCGCGTCAAGGTCACGGTCGCCGGCGACACGGCGACCGTCGAGATCGATCCGGCCGAGGAGTCCGCCGTCACGCTCGATGCGCTGTCGGCGGTGCTGCCGGGGGCGGCGCCGCAGTTCGCCGGCAAGGTCGTCAGGTTGCGCGGCAAGCGCGCGCTGCGCGCCGACGAGCAGCGGCTCGCGCTCGACCTGTGCGGCCGCGGCGCGCCGCAGCGCATCGAAGCGGTCGGGGCCGCGGGCAAGGCCGAAGTGCTCTGGCCGCCGGTCGTCGCCTGCGTCGCCGGCCCGGAGATGGTGCTGCGCGTCAACGCCAACGGCCGCGATCCGGCGGCCACGATCGCCGCATTCGCGAACGAACTCCCCGGCCACGTCGTGCCCTGCAAGGGCAAGGCGGTGGTCGTCGACTGGCCGGCCGGCACGGCGGTCACCGGTGCGGTCGAGGACGCCGTTCGCGAGGCGATCAAGGTTCTGCAGCCGAAGGCGCTCGCCGCGACGGTCGCGGGCGAGCAGCGCGAGCCGTTCTGGCCCGAGCCGCTGGCGTTCGCCAAGGCCGACGGCAAGGTCACGCTCGGCATCGACACCGACGTCGCCAGGCCACCGGACCTCGCGCGCGGCATCGAGCGCAAGCTCGCGGCGGTGCGCGCCGAGCTGCGGGGTGCCGCGGTGCGGGTCGCGCTGAAGGGGCAATCGGCGCCGTCGCGCTCGCTGCTGCGCACGGTCTGCAGCGCCATCGAGGCCGCTGGCGCGATGCAACTCGAGATCGAGGATCACGGCACCGTCGACGTGCTGCTGCCGCCGATGCTGACGATCACCAAGACCGGCGCCGACGGCGTGCGGATCGCGGCGGTCGCCGGGCCGCGCAACGAGGCGCAGCAGGCGCTGGCGCTGAAGCGCGAGCTGGACGTCGCCGGCCTGCCCGAGAACGCGGTCGTCACGGTCCTGCCGTCGGCCGCCAGCGAGGCCGTGGTCGCCGCGGCGATCGCGCGCGGTGCGGCGCGGGTCGCGATCGACGGTCCGGCGCCGGTCCAGGTGCACCCGCCGCTGCTCGGCAAACCGCAGAAGAAGGGCACCAACGTCCGCCTGGCGGTCCAGCCGGGTGGCGATGCGGCGATGGTCGGTCGCCAGCTCGACCGCGAGCTGCCGGCGGCGATCGCCGGCGCCGGCCTGCTCGCCAACGCCTCGGTGACGATCGAATGGCCGGGTGCGGCCGCGGATTCGCCGCCGGTCGCCGCGATCGTCGCGGCGTTCGCCGACAAGAAGGCCGCGCGGGTGCTGCTCGAGAACGGCCAGGACAAGCCGCTGCAGCTGCATCCCAAGCCGACGCCGCCGACGGTCGTGCCGTTCGCGAAGCCCGAAGCGCCGGCTGCGGCGCCGGCTGCCGCCGCGCCGGTCGCTGCGGCCGCGGCGAAGGCGCCGGTCGCGCCGGCCGGCCCCGCTGCCGAGCTCACCGGTGGGCCGAGCGTGCTGTCGATCCTCGCCCGCAAGGACGAAGGCGTGCCGCCGGTGCTCGTGCTCGGCGTCGAGGCCGGTGCCGACGAGGCGCACCTCGCGCGCGTCGCGGCGCAGCTGCAGCAGCACCTGCCGAAGTTCCGCGGCCGCTGCGTGATGCTCGTGCTGCGCCGCGACGGCCAGGACGTGCCGGTGCGCAGGGAGGAGCCGCTGGTCGCGACGCTGCGCCAGCTCGTGCCGACGACCGCCGCGGCGACGCTGGTGTTCCGTGGACCGGATGCGCAGGGTCGCCCGCACTTCCAGGTGATCGCCTCGTCGCTGCGCGCGATGCCGGTCGGCGCCGTATTCGGCGATCCGCGCCGCTGATCGGCGGTTGGTTCGTAGAATGCAGCCGCCGCGGACTGGCCGCGGCGTGCTTTCCTACGAACGAAACCATGAACAAGATGATCGCGGTGGGCGCCCTCGCCCTGTGTGCG
>CAYMRG010000168.1:9391-9900 GCA_964392555.1 uncultured candidatus Brocadiaceae bacterium | reverse complement strand
GCGCGGGGGGGCGCGGGCGGCCCCGGGGGGCGGGGGGGGGGCGGCCCCCGGGGCGTCGGGAGCGGGATCAGGAGGCCTGCCACTTGTGGCGTTGGACGTGTTCTTGGAACTGGCGCGAGTCGTCGCGGCTGAACAGGCGGACGCGCTGGCCGCAGTCGACGCAGAAGGAATGATTGACACTCATCAGGAACCGCACGTACTGGCGGCAGTGGTCGCACCACTTCATCTCACTGTAGTATTCGGCGTTGCCCATGTTCGTTGCTCCTTCGTCGTCCAGGTGTCAGGTGGACGGCTAGGAGCAACTGGCTTGCCAAGCGGCGCAAGCGCAGGCACGAGGAACGCTTCGCGGCGATGGCAGCGCCGGTTCGCGGCGACGCCGGCGCGGTCGGCCCGCCTCAGCTCGGATGCCGTGGCGTCGCAGCGCTGCGACGGTGCACGAGCCGCTGGCAGGGTGGCCCGAAGCCATCGGTCGGTGCCACCGGCGCGAGGTGCCGCGTCGCACGGCTGCG
>CAYMRG010000168.1:8932-9368 GCA_964392555.1 uncultured candidatus Brocadiaceae bacterium | reverse complement strand
TCGCCGCGACGGTCAGGCGCGCGGCACCGCGCCGCCGAGGGCCGCCTGCAGGTCGGCGCCGACGTGCGGCGCGGTCTCGGCGGCGAGCGCGGGCGCCAGCGCCGGGTGCGGACCGGCGAGGCGCGCGATCGCCCACGCCGCGTGGCCGCGCACGACCGGGTCGGCGTCGGTGAGCGCCGCGCGCAGCGCCGGCAGCGCGCGGTCGTCACCGCGGTTGCCGAGCACGATCGCGGCATTGCGGCGCAACCCGCTGCGCGTCGCGCGGCGCATCGCGGTGCCGGTGAATTCGGCCGCGTAGCGCGCTTCGTCCAGCGCCAGCACGTCGAGCAGCGTCCAGCTCGCGACGACCGGATGTGGGCGCAGCTCCTTGGGCCGCGGGGCGCCGCCCCACCGGCGGGGCGGCCCGTGCGGGTGGAAAGGGCAGCGCACCAGGCCA
>CAYMRG010000168.1:0-8922 GCA_964392555.1 uncultured candidatus Brocadiaceae bacterium | reverse complement strand
CTTCGTGAACGGGCAGACCTCGAGGCAGACATCGCAGCCGAACAACCATTCGCCCTGGGCCTCACGCAGCTCGGCCGCGACGAAGCCGCGTTGCTCGATCGTCGTGTAGCTGAGGCAGCGCCGCGCGTCGACCATGAACGGCGCCGTGATCGCGTCGGTCGGGCAGGCGTCGAGACACGCCGTGCACGTGCCGCACGCGCCGGGACTCGGCGAGTCGGGCGGCAGGTCCAAGCCGGTCAGCAGCTCGGCGAGCTGCAGGGAGGGACCGTGGGTCGGCGAGATCACCATCGCGCTCTTGGCGAGGAAACCGATGCCCGACCGCACGGCGAGGGCGCGTTCGAGCACGGGCACCGCGTCGGTGCCGCCGTTCATCGAACCGTAGGGGACGCCGGCGGCCTCGAGCCGTTGGCGCAGGGTGAACACGCGTTCGCGCAGCCAGCGGTGGTAGTCGCGGCCGACCGCGTAGCGCGCGACGCGGCCGCCGCCCGGCAGCTCGCCGGCCGGCCCGCCGTAGTCGACGGCGAGCGTGATCGCCGAGCGAACGCCCGCGCGCCAGCGTTCGGGGTGCAGGGTGCGCTCGGTGTTCGACGCGAGGTAGTCCATCTCGCCGTGGCGGCCGGCCTCGAGCCACGCGAGGAAGCGATCGCCGTGCTCGCCGGGGTCGGCCGGTCCGAACCGGACCAGGTCGAACCCCAGGTCGCTGGCGATGGCGCGGATGGTGTCGGCGGACGGTGGCACGCGGCGCCAGTTCACCGCGGCCGGCGGCGGCGCGCCAGCGTCTGCGCACTTCGGCCCGCGCCACATGGCCCCAGCGGCCCTCGATGGTGCCGCCGAAGGGGCGCCAAGATTGGCGGCGCATGCCGGTCAGCGTCGTCATCCCGACCTACAACCGCGCCAGGCTCGTCGGTCGCGCGATCGACAGCGTGCTGGCGCAGTCGTACCAGGACATCGAGATCCTGGTCGTCGACGACGGGTCGACCGACGACACCGCGGCGGTCGTGGCGCGCTACGGCGAGCCCGTGCGCTACCTGCCGCAGGCCAACGCCGGGGTCGGCGCGGCGCGGAACGTGGGCGTGCGGGCCGCCCGCCACGAGCTGATCGCATTCCTCGACAGCGACGACTACTGGTTGCCCGGCAAGCTCGCGGCGCAGGTCGCGGCGATGGCCGACCCTGAGGTCTCGCTGTGCTTCACGAACCGCACGTGGACCAGCAAGCCCGACGTCGATCGCTTCACGCAGGTCGGCCTGCACTACCCGACCAGCCCGTGCCGGATCGAGGATCCGACGACCGCGGCGATGTGGCCCGCCGGCTCGCCGATCATCGCCTCCGCGTCGGTCTACCGCCGCGGACCGTTCCTGCGGATCGGCGGCTACGACGAACGGCTCCGCGTGTTCGAGGATCTCTGCCTGGACTTCCGGCTCGCGCTCGCCGGCGGCAAGTTCGTCGCACTGCGCGAAGTGCTGACCGTGCTCGACGATTCGCGCGACTTCCCGCACCTCAGCACGCCGAGCTGGGACTTCTTCGTCCACTCGACCGACGCGTGCGTCGAGATCTACGCCGAGGCCCTGGCGCGGGCCGTGACCTGCCAGGGGCACGTCCGCACCAACCTGCGGCGCGCGCTGTCCTACCACCTGAGTCGGCAGGCCGAGTGGCTCGCGGTCGACGGCCAGCGCGGCCTGGCGCGCGGTCGGGCGTGGGCGAGCCTGTGGCTGATCCCGCGCTGGCGCGTCGCGCTACGAGCACTGCTCGGCGTGGTGTCGCCGCAGTTGCTCGCGCGGCGCAGTCCCTGGCGCGGGCGGCGGTCGGCCAGCGGCTGATCTTCTACCCCGCGGTAACCTCGCGCCGGGGCGGATTCACCGCGGTGCGAGCGGGAGTAGCAGATCCAGGAGGCAACAGCGCGCCTGCGGCGCCTTCTGGCGGCGCGCAGCGCCGCAGCAACCCTTGGGTTGCGGCCGCAGGACGTGCTGCCTCCGCTTCAGCGATCGGCCGGGTCGAAGTCCGGGTTCGGCGTCGGCATCGCCGCGTGCACGCGGTCCCGCCAGGCGCGCAGTTCGGCGAGCAGCGCGGCCGCGCGTGCGGGTTCGGCCGCCGCGCGGTCGTCGGTCTCGTACGGATCGGTGGCGAGGTCGAACAGCAGCGCGCGCTCGTCGGCGAAGTCCTCGATCAGCTTCCAGTCGCCGTCGCGGATCGCGCCGCGCGGCCCGATCGCCTTCGTCTGGTGCTGCGGGAAGTGCCAGTAGAGCGGGCCCCGCGTCGATGGCCCGCCGCCCAACCAGACCGGCAGCAGGTCGATCGAGTCCGCCGCGACCTCGGCGTCGTCGCACGCGGCACCGGCGACCGAGCGCAGGCCGCGGTGGACGTCCTGGGTGATCACTGGCAACGCCGATGCGCTGTCCGCGGCGACGTGGCCCGGCCACCGCACCAGCAGCGGCACGCGGATGCCGCCTTCCCACAGCGACCGCTTGCCGCCGCGCAACGGGCGGTTCTCGCTGACCCCGGACAGGCCGCCGTTGTCGCTCGTGAACACGACCAGCGTGTCGTCGGCGACGCCGGCGGCGTCGAGTTCGTCGAGCACGCGACCGACCGCGGCGTCGAGGTTCTCGAGCATCGCGGCGAAGTTCGGCCGCGGCAGCGCGTCGCGCACGCCCGTGCGGCGCGCCTCGGGCGCGTTGTGCACCCGCTCGGCCAGCGCTGCCTGCTGGACGGCGACGGTCGCGGGCTTCGCTTCGATCGGCGCATGCACCGCGTAGAACGACAGGTAGAGGAAGAAGCGTTCGCCGCGTGCCGCGGCATCGCGGATCAGATCGACCGCGATCGCCGCCTGGGTGTCGGCGAGGTAGTCGCCGTCGTGGCCGCCGGGCGGCAGCGGCTGCACCGCGTGCGAGTGCGCGGGCGAAGTCGCCGTCGCGTTGCCGAACGGAAAGAAGTGCGACGCCGGGTGGCCGATGTGGCTGCCCATCCAGTTGACGTCGAAGCCCTGGTCCGGCGGCAGGAAGCCGGTGCCGCCGAGGTGCCACTTGCCGACGTGCCAGGTCCGGTAGCCCTGGGCGTGCAGCGCCTCCGCCAAGGTCGCCTCGGTCAGCGGCAGCTCGCCGCGGTTCGGCGGCGGCAGCATGCGGGCCTTCGGGAACGCGGTGCCGGGGATCCAGTCGTTGATCCCGACGCGTGCCGGATACTTGCCGGTCATCAGCGCTGCGCGCGTGGGCGAGCAGACCGGGTTGGCGGCATACGCCTGCGTGAAGCGCATGCCCTGACGGGCGAACCGGTCGATGTTCGGCGTGCTCGCGATGTCCTGGCCGTAGGCGCCGACGTCGCGCCAGCCGAGGTCGTCGACCAGCAGCACCACCACGTTGGGCCGACGCGGCGGCTGCGGTGCGGCGACCGCGGCACACGCCGCGAGCGCGGCGAGCGGCAGCGCCGGGCCGAGAGCGCGGCAGAAGGGCCCGAGCAGAGGTCGCATCATGGCGGCATGATCGTGGCGCTGGGCGAGGTTGGCCAAGGGATCTCCCTCAAGATCGCAGTGGCCAGGCGCCGATGCGATGGGCGTTGCCGTCATCCGGGCGGCACCGTCAGGAGGGTCGATGTCACGTTCCAGCACCGAGGTCTCGTCGCCATTGCCGGCCCAGGGCTACGTCCTGCCATCCCCGCCTCGGGGTCACGGCGACCTCGTCATCGTGCCGCCGGCCAGCTCCGGCCTGGCGCTGCGCCGTGGCGGCCAGGTTGCCCGGACCCTGGGCGCGCGGTTCGAGGTGCTGGCCGAATGCCAGGAGCAGTTCCTGGTCGAGTTGCGGACCCGCCTCGAAACCCTCGACAGCGCGATCGCCGAGGATTCGCGGGCGCGGCTGAAGGGCCTGCTGCGCGAAGCGACCGATCTGTTGGGCTGGTGCGAGGCCGTTCAGGCCGACGCCCATGCCGACAGCCGGCGCGCGGCGCTTGGCAAGGAGCCGATCGACGTCGCCGACCTGTGCCGGGACCTGGCCGGCGAATGCGGCACGCCGGACTCGCCGGTCGTCGTGCAAGGTGGCGCCAACCTGCCCTGGTGGGGTGAGGCGGCGCGGTTCGCCGAGTTGGTGCGGGTCGGCCTCGCGCTGGTCGCCGAGCGCACCGGTGGCCACGGCGCGCGGCTGATCGAAGTGAGCGGCCAGCCCGGCGGGGCCGTCCAGGTGCGTCTGGCTGGTGTTGGTGTGGTCCGCGATGCGGTCGAGCCGACGCTGGTGGGTCGGTTCCGCGACGTGGCCGATGCGCTCGGTGCGACCGTCGAGCCGGACCATCTCGGTGCGGGCGGTGCGGGCATGATCCTGCGCCTCGCAGCGGGCGGTTGAGCCATTCCTGCGCTCGTCCGGCGCCGCCTGCCTCGCGACCGGGATCGGGGGAGCGGTCGGGGTAGCCGCCGTACCAGCGGGTGCTGGCTTCCGTGGGGAGTTACTTCCCAAGGTGGTCGTGCTATGGCAAGATGACTGGGCACTTCCTCCCAGCCAGCCTGGACCGGCGACCCCCGCTGAACCATGTTGCACTCGAGCCAGATCCACGCCGATCGCACCGCGCTTGCCAGCCGGTTGCTCGAGCTTTGGGAGCGCACCGGTGATGCCGGGCTGCAGGCACTCGCGAGTGGCCGCTCGCCGTTCGCCGGCGCGGAGATCCAGACCGAACAGCAGTTCGCCGACTGGACCAGCACCTGCCTGATGGATTGCTACAAGAACACCGGCGATGCCGCCGTGTTCGCGCTGCTGTTCGAACTGAACCGCGGCTCGTTCCTGCAGGCGATCCAGGCCAACCTGCGCCGCACGCATCATCACGTCGACGCGCAGGATGTGCTGCAGGAGGTGTTCCTCAACATCTACCGCTATCCGCACCGCTTCCACGCCGACCGCGCCGATGCATTCCGCGGTTGGGGGCACCGGATCGCGCGCAACACGCTGCTGAAGTTCCTCAAGGGGCAGTCGCGGCTCGCCCGCTTCTGCGAGATCGACGAGGAATTGATGCAGCCCGAGGACCTGCGCGGCCGGCGCCCGGACCGCGCCGTCTGCGAGGCGGAGTCGGCCGCGGTGGTCAACCAGGCCTACCTGATCTACCTGCAGCTCTACCTGCTGCACTTCGCGCGCCTGTCGGCGAAGGAGCAGCTGGCGCTGACCCGGGTCGAGGTCGATGGCATCTCGTACCGCGATGCGGCGACCGAGCTCGGCATCCGCCTCGAGAACCTCAAGATGGTCATCTTCCGTGGTCGGCGGAAGATCTTCCGCGGCATGGAGCGCTCGCTCGCCGAGATGGCGATGCAGCAGGAGCGTTCCGCGAGCAGCGCCGCAACCAACCAACGCATTCTCCATCCCACAACGTCTCGCCATCCCGGGACGATTTCGTCGCCTCGCACCGATTTGCCGCCAGCTGCTGGGTCGCCGCCCGGCAGCGATCCGAGCGGAGTTGGTTGTCGCTTTTTTGGTTGAGGCGAGAACTCGTCGTTTCGATTCGTGACTACCTCGACTCTGCCGGCTAGAGCCGATTGACCATGTCGCCCTCTCGCACCACTGCGCGCGGCTCCGACCCATGTCTGCCAATCCAGGTGGACCTGTCGGCAATGCTGGATGGCGAATTGGATCCCGCGTCGATCCGGCGGGTCATGGTGCACTCCGACGTGTGCCCGTCCTGCCGTGCGTTCCTCGACGGCATTCGCCAGCAAGTTCGCTGGCATCGCTCGGTCGCGGCGGTGTCAGCCGAAGCCGCCGAGGCCGGCGAAACGGCTGCGAACGTTGGCTCGGTGGCACCGAGCGCGGCCCGTCTGCGTGAGCAGTTGACCGAGAACAGTCGCCGCCTGGCGCAGATTCTCTACGAGTTGGGCCGCTGCTTCGTTCTCACCGGGCTGTCTGCCGAGTTCTCGCGGGAGGTGGCGAAGGAGCCGGTGCCGCTGCCGGACATGGCCATGCGCGGCCGCAACCTGCTCGACGAAGTCAGCCGCGGCGACGGCGTTGCCGGGCCCGAATGGGTGGCGGCGCGCGAGCTGTTCGATGGCCAGCTGCGGAGCCCCGACGAGAACCTGGCGAAGGGCCAACGGCTCCTGGTCGAATGCCTCGCCCTCGATGCTGCGGCGCACGATGCCCGCATCTACCTGGGGCTGGTTCACTACGTCCGGGGCCAGCGCGCCCTCGCCCGCAAGCAATTCGCGATCGTGCTGGCGGAGGCGAGTGACGCCCGCCTACGTGCCTACGCCCTGGCGAATCTGGGGAACATCCACCTCGACGAGGGGGATACCGAGCAGGCCGTGACGCTGTTCCAGCAGGTGGTCGACTCGGGGGTGCTCCGGGACCTCCCCAACAAGAGCACCGCCTACTTCAACCTCGGCTTGGCGTATGGCCTGAGTGGCCGATTTGCCGACAGCATGCGGTGGTTCGAACGGCTCTATCAGGAGACGCCGCACCGGTGCGCCTGGGCGGGCCGCGAACTGGGCCGGCGCGGGCAATTCCTGCGCATGATCCAGAACCGTCCCGAGGCGAAGGCCTTGGCGGACGCGTTCCCGACCTGGTTCCCGACCCTTGCCTTTCCGTCCGTCGCAGTTGCCCGATGACTGGTTGCGGTTGGACGCCCCCGGTGGTCGATAGCCCGACTGGTTGGGGCGTGGATGGCTGCCCAGGGGGCTTGGTTCCCTTGGCCGCCCCGCCCTGCTATACTCTTGCGACCGGCAGCCGGTAGCTGCCGCCTCCACCCTATGTATCGCTCCCTGCTGTCCATCCTGTTCGCGATGCTGGTCGTGCTTCCGGGCATTGGCCGCGCGGGTGGCGACAACGCGGGTGGCACGGGCGTGTGGATCCTGCCGCGGGCCTCGACGCTGAGTCCGGCGATGGTGTCGGTCGCGACCGACCCGCATGCGCCGATCTCGATCGAGCCGCGCGAAGTGCGTCTGCTGGACAACCTGCAGAACAACCTGGCGTTGGTCGCGTCGGACGACATGGGGACGCCGGTCGCCACGTTGGTGGACGGGGTGTCGGGCGCGCCGATCGCGCTGCCTGTGGAAGGTCGGACCGCGACGCTGACGGCGACCATGCTGCAGCAGTTGGTTGGTTCGGGCGTCACGACTGCGACCATCATCCTGCTCGACGCCCAGCACCGCGGCTACCTCGTCAGGCTGAACCTGGACCTGACGACGCACACCGGCGACCTGACGGTGTTTTGAGCGGTCTCGCCCGTAGGGCCGCCAGGCTCGAGTGTCTTTGGGCGCCGCATCGCAGGGGCCGCACTCGCGGGGAGTGACGCAGCCAGCCCCCGCTGCGTCGTCCATTTGGGCCGGCTCTGGTTCAGCGCGCTCCGCAGTTGGCCTGATTCAGTTGCCCTGGCGCAGCGCCAGCATGTGGCTCGGGTCGTTGGTGCAGATCGCATCGATCGCCATCGCCGCGCCACCGAGCCAGCCGGCGTCGTCGTCGGTCGTGTAGGTGCAGACCAGCAGGCCCTCCTGGTGCGCGGCGACGACGTCGGCGCGCCGCAGCTCGCGATGGCTCCAGTGCAGCATGCCCGCGCCGGCATGGCGCGCGGCGGTGCGGGCAGCGTCGTCCGGGCGGCTGAACTCGGTGTTCGGGCCGAGCGCGGCCACGGCGATGTCAGGTGCCAACCGGTGCACCTCGGCGACGAACCGCCAATCGAACGATTGCACGATCGCCGTGCGGCGTGCGCCACAGCGATCGAGTTCGGCGATGTAGGCAGCGGCCTCGCCGGCCTTGTGTTCGATCATCGGGATGCAGCCGGGCAGCATCACCGTCAGGGCAGCGGCCAGCGTCGGCACGCGTTCGCCAGCGTGGGCCGGGCCGCGCCAGCTCCCTGCATCGAGTGCGCGCAGCTCGGTGAGCGTGCGCTCGGCCACCAGCGCGCCGGGTCCCCAGCAGCGCGCCGCGTCGGTCGTGCGGTCGACGCCCGCGTCGTGGATGCAGACCAGCGCGCCGTCGCGCGTCGCCCGCACGTCGAACTCCTGCATCGCGACGCCGAGCGCTGCGGCGGCGGTGAACGCCGCGCGGGTGTTCTCGGGATGGTTGCGGCTGTCGCCGCGGTGGGCGACGACGACCGGTCCCGTGGTGGCGAGCTGGCGCAATCGGGCGAACACCGGGTGCGAGGCATCGGTCATGGTCGCGGAGCATAGCGGGGTCGCGTGCGCCGATTCCCCGCCTCGGCGTGGTGGGCGGCGTCGTGGCCGAGCATGATCACGAGCCATGACTCCCGAGACCTACCGCCTGATCCACGTCATCGGCGTGCTCTGCCTGTTCATCGGCCTCGGCGGCCTCCTCGCCAGCGAAGGCAAGCGCGGCCCGTTCTTCGCCCTGCACGGGCTCGGCCTGGTGGCGATGGCGGTCGCCGGCGTCGGGTTCCTGCACAAGTCGGGCGTCAGCTGGCCCTGGCCGGGCTGGGTGCTGGCGAAGATCGGTTGCTGGCTGCTGCTCGCGCTGCTGCCGGCGCTGGTCAAGCGCGGCATCGTGTCGCGCCCGGCGGCGGTGCTGCTGGTGCTCGCGGTCGGCGGGGCCGCGGTCTGGCTCGTCCAGTTCAAGCCGTTCTGATGCCATGGACGAGGTGCTGCTGCTCGGACCCGGCCCCTCGCCGACCAGCTCTGCGGTGCGGGCCGCGCAGGCGCAACCGCTGCTCGGCCACCTCGATCCGGAGTTCCTGCCGATCCTCGACCGCGTCCAGGCGGGCCTGCGCGAGCTGTTCGGCACGCAGAACGCGCTGACGTTGCCGATCGCCGGCACCGGCACCGCCGGCATGGAGGCGCTCGTCGCCAACCTCGTCGAGCGCGGCGATCGCGTCGTCGTCGGCGTGCACGGCGTGTTCGGCGAACGCTTCGCCGAGGCCGTGCGGCGCGCCGGTGGCGAGGTGGTGGCCGTGCGCGCGCCGTTCGGTTCGCCGCTGCCGGTCGACGAATCCGTGCTGGCGGGACTCGCCGGTGAAGTCGCC
>CAYMRG010000167.1:0-9930 GCA_964392555.1 uncultured candidatus Brocadiaceae bacterium | reverse complement strand
CGAACTGGTGTTCGAGGTCCCGGGCGACGCGACCGCGGTGCGCTTCACGGCGCGCGGCTACCGCGACGTCGTGCGCGCCGTCGACGCGGTGGACGGTGAGCTCGACTTCGGGGCGATCGCGCTCGAAGCCGACGCGAGTGTGAGCGTGCGCGTGCGCTGCACCGGCGCGCTGGCGGCCGAACCGGCGTTCGCGAGCGTGGTCGACGCGGACGGCGTCGAACTGGCGCGTGGCACCGTCGACGGTGCCTGCGATCTGCCGGTGCCCTCGAGCCAGCTGCTGACGGCGCGCGTGCGCCTCGGCGATTCGCTCGAATTGCCGCCGCAGCCCTTCCTCGCGACCAGCGGCGAACAGCACGAACTCACGTTCGCCGGTGACGGCGACGTGGCGTCGCTGCAGCTCGACGGGATCTCGCGCAGCCTGCTGCCCCACCTGCGCATCGCCTTGACGCCGGTCGGCGGCGAACCGGGCGCGGCGATCGCCACGGGGTTCGACGTGGCTCCCGACGCCGACGGCCGCGCGCGGGTGCTGCTGCCTGCGGGCCGCTGGCGCGCGGCGGTCGCGACCGCGACGCGGTCGATCGATCTGCTCACCGCCGACGGCAGCCTCGACCTCGCCCGTTCGCCCGCCGCACAGCGGCTGTCGCCGCGCGAACCGGTGCTCGCGCTCGTCGCCATGGACCACGGCGCGACGGTCGCCAGCGCGATCGCCGGTCTCGGTGACGACCTGCGCGTGTGGCACGTCGTGCCGCGTGCCGACGCACCGCGGCCACCGCTGCGCGTCCGCACGACCGAGCGTGGTCCCGGCGAAGTCGACGCTGCTGCCCTGCGCGAACAGGACGACGTGCAATACGTCGCGATCGATGGCGCCCGACCGTTCGGCACGTTGCTGGTCACGGTGCGCGCGACGCCGCAGCCCGCCGCATTGCTCGACCTGGTCGCTGAACCGCTCGCTGGTGGCACCGCCGTGGCGTTGCCGCGCAAGGTGCGGACCTGCCGTGCCGACCTGGCCGCGGGCAGCTACCGACTGCGCTGGCATCTGCGCGGCGCCGAAGGTCCGGTGGCCGCCGAGCACGTCGTCGTGGCCGCCGGTGTCGCGACCGAACTCACCCTCGACGCGCTGCCACTCGCGCGCTGGCGCGCGACCTGCGCGGGGCTCGACCTGGAGCACGATGTCCCCCACACGTTCCTCGAACTCGGCGGTGTGCGCTCGCTCGGCGCCGCACAGCAGGGCGTGTTCACGATCGACCTCGCGACGACGCCCGTGCCCGGCACCGCGGGCGCAATCGTTCTGCCTGCCCTCGCCGCGCGCTTTCCGGCCGAGGTCACCGCCATCGACGCCGGCGCCGGCTCGCTGACGTTGCGCAGCAACTTCGCCGAGGCGCGCTGGGTGACCGTCGCACCGCCAGCGCGCGCCGGCGGCGCGGTATGCGTCGCGTTGCTCGACGAGACGAGCCAAACATGGACCACCGCGGTCGATGCACCGTTGCGTGTGCCCGTCGCTGCAGGTCAACCGCGCCGCGGCTGCGCCATCGAGCAGGGAGCACACCGCGACGTGCTGTGCTGGCTCGCGTTGGACGGCACCTCGACGTCGCTCACCGCGAACGACGGCCACCTCGCGACCGTGCACTTCGCGCGCCAGACCGCCGCGCACCGCATCCTGCTGGCCGGCCCCGGCGATCTGCCGCCGATCGCGGTTCGCGAAGCCGCGGCCGAACAGGACCACGCACTGTGGATCCCTGCCGGCACGCGCGCCGTCCTGGTCGAGTCCGCCGCCGGCACGCGCACGTTCGCGGCCGACGGCGCCGCGATCACCGTCGACTGACCGACCTGCGCCTCACGCCGCCACGGCCGCCGCCAGCGTCGCCCGCGCCTCGCGGCGACCACGCCACAGGTAGAACAGCGTGATGCCCCAGACGCCCATCGTGAAGCACCCCATCAGCAGCGAACCCATCTGCGGCATGCTGTAGGTCGTGAAGTTCGCGATCTGCTTGCTGCCGAACACGACCGGCATGAACGGATCGACGTGCACCGGCGCCTTCGGATTGAGGTGGTGGCCGAACTCCCACAGCATCCAGACGAACCTGCCGAACGCGACCAGCGAGATGTAGGCCGCGATCATCGACAGGTCGATCATCGTGCGCACGTTGCCGAGCAGCGCCGCGCGCAGCGCCAGCAGCGCCATCGCGACCAGGCCGAACGGCATCCAGTCGAGGTCGCGCAGTTCGTCGCGCGTGATCGTGTGCATGCCGATGTAGTGGTTCAGCGTGTTGATCTCCTGCACGTCGTGGCCGTCGTTGCCGCCGACCAGCTCGTAGGAGTAGATGTCCATGCTGAGCCCGTCGGGATACTGCGGCGCCTTCATGCTGATGCGCCACAGCGGGAAGGCGAAGCTCAGCAGCAGCGGGATCACGAGCGCCACCAGCAGCAGGCGCGCGCCGCCGCGCAACGGCAGGTCGAGGAAGTCCCAGAAGTCATCCGCTTTGCGTCGCATGTTCGATCTCCGCGATTCAGACGAGGTCGCGACGCCGGAACGCCGCGAGGCTCCAGACCCAGGCCGTGAGGCCCAGCAGCAGGGGCCAGCCGATGCCGAGCGCGAGCAGACCGGTCGCGCCGACGCGGTTGGCCAGGAAGAAGCCGACCGGCCCGAACGTCGCCAGCTCGGGCTGTGCACCGGACAGCAGCGCGAGCCGTGCACACTGCACGGGGTTGATCGCCGCGAGCGAGAACACCGCCGACGGCGGCAGCTCCCACTGCAGCATCAGGCCGATCAGGCCGAAGTCGATCAGCGCAACGCCGGCGGCCCAGACGAGGATCGTCAGCATCAGCGCCTTCGCCTGGTTGCGCACCAGCGTCGAGACGAGCAGGCCGATCGCGGTGAAGCACACCAGCAGTGCCGCGCTGACGCCCATGCCGCGCGCGAGGAACGCCCACGGCACGTCCTGGCCGAATGCCAGCGAGCCGAACACCGCCATCAGCGGCATCGCGACGAACAGCGGCAGCACCAGCGCCGCACCGCGCACCAGCGTCGTGCCGACGAACCAGCCCGCGCGGCTGATCGGGTGGCTGGTGAGCAGTTCGAGCGTGCCGTCGTCGCGCGCCGAATTGACGACCTGGCCGGTCGCCGACAGCGCCAGCAGCGGCAGCATGAACAGCAGCGCGTGGCTCCACGACATCAGGGCGCGCCCCATGCCGGTGAAGCCCATGACGCCCGATTCGCGCAGCCCGACCAGCACGAACGTCGCCGCCAGCACGACGTGGACGAGCAGGCAGAACACCAGCCAACGCGAACGCAGCACCTCGGCGAGGTCGAGGCGCGCGACGGCGGCAATCTCACGGCGCAGGGTCATCGCCGACCTCCCGCGGCGCCGCCGCGGTTGCCGCGCTCGAGGCACGCCTGGCGCACCTGATCGATCGACAGCGACCCGGGTTCGCCCGGATCGACGGCGCCGAAGCCGAAGCCCATCGGTGTCGGCTCGACGCGCACGAACGCGACCGCGTCGGCAGGCAGCCAGCGGTCCTCGCGCAGATGGTGGAACCAGATGCGGTGCACGGCGACTGGTTCGCGATCGAGGTGCAGGAACAGGCAGCCCGGATCGTCGAAGGCGAGGCTGCGGCCGCTGCGGGTCGTCACCTGGGCGGCGAACGGTCGCTCGCCGATGTGCATGCCGCAATCGCTGCAGGCAGCCTTGTCCCAGACGATCGCGACCGGCCCGTCGGGCACGTCCGACGAAGCGAACACCGTCCACGCGATCGCACCGGCGATCACCGAGACCACGGTGCCGGCCAGCAGCAGCGGCAACGCACGCATGCCACGATCGGTCATGAGGTCTCCTCCTCGCCGCGCCGCCTGGCGCGGGGTTCGAGTCGTTCGACGTCGCGCGCCATCAGGTCGCGCAGGCAACCGTTGAGGTTGTGGCCGACGTCCTTCACTTCGCCGGCCCGCTGGTGCACGGGCACGGCCTTGCTCCACCAGCCGGTCGTGCCGCGCGCGAAACCGCGCGCCGTGAGCCACGCCACCGCGTGGTCGCCATCGGCGCGCACCTCGACCAGCGCCTCGGCGTGGTCGTCGAGGTAGGCGTCGGCGGGACCCTGCCAGTCGAGCACGCCCTCGGCGAGCACGACGACCCGGTCGACCAGGCGCCGGATCTCGTCGAGCCGGTGCGAGCACAGCAGCACGGTGACGTTCGCCGGCAGCGCCTCGACGAGCTTGAAGAACTCACCGCGGCTGCGCGGGTCCATGCTCGCCGTCGGTTCGTCGAGCAGCAGCAGTTCGGCGCCGGTCGCGAGCGCCAGCGCCGCGAGCACCTTCTGCCGCTGGCCGCCGGACAGCGCGCGGAACGGCCGGCGCCGCAGTTCGCCGAGGTCGAGCGCCAGCGCCGTTGCGACCTCGGCGACGCGTGCGACGGCGACGCCGCGCAGCCCGGCGACCGCGCGCACGACCTCGCCGACCGGCGCGGCGAGCCGCGGCGCGATCTGCGGCACGTAGGCGATGCGCGCCGCGAGCGCGCGCCGATCGGCGACGACGTCGCCGTCGAACGCGACCTCGCCGTCGGCCGCGAGCATGCCCATCAGCACGCGCACGAGCGTCGACTTGCCGGAGCCGTTCGGCCCGATCAGCGCCGTGCGGCTGCCGGCCGGCAGCTCGAGCGAGACACCGCGCAGCGCCTCGACCTTGCCGAAGCGTTTGCGGATCGAACGCAGCTCAACGCGCATCGGCAGCCTCCGGATTCCAGGCCATCGCCAGGGGCCGCATGCGCGGCCTCGGGTCGGACATCAGCGGACGCGGCCTGAACAACGGCATCAGCTCGCCGACCATGTCGACCATCTGCATCGCCGGCGCGCCGTGCAGCAACGCCAGCTCGGGGTAGCGGCCTTCGATCTGCGTCGACAGCCGCCGGAATTCGAACGGCAGGTCGCCACAACCGTCGCCGTCGAGGTCGTAGCCCTGGTAGGTGTCGTAGTGGTTGCCGGCGAACGTGCACTCGAGCGCGTCGCCATCGGCGCCGACCTTGACCACCGCGCCGTTGTCGCCGAAGTCGTTGTCGGCGAACGTGGTCCGTCGCACCGACGAGTGCAGCGAGACCGCCGTCTCGGCGAAGCGCATGACGTTGCGCTCGTAGCGGTTGTGGTGGTCCGGATCGAGCGGTGAGTTGTCGACGTAGATGCCGGTCGTGTTGGCCAGCAGCCAGCAGTCCTCGAGCGCGACGTTGCCGCTCTCCTTGAGCCCGAGCCCGATGCCCGCAGCACCGCCCGAGCGCGCCAGGAGACACTGCCGGATCGTGATGTCGTGGCTGTACATCACGAACACGCCGACCTCGCAGCCGACGTAGCGGCAACGCTCGACGACGTTCTGGTGGCTGTACATGAAGTGCGTGCCGTAGCGCGAACCCGAGACCGCGTTGTCGACCAGGTGGTTGCGCGACGAGTACCACACCACCATGTCGCGCGAGTCGCGGACGACGTTGCCCTCGACCAGCGAATCGTTGGTCTCCCACAGCCGGATGCCGTCGCCGCGCAGCCCCATCGCCGGCAGCCCCGTGCCGAGCACGAGGTTGCCGCGCAGCGTCACGCGTTCGCAGCGTTCGGCGAGCACGCCGAAGAGCGTGTCGCGAACGGTGACGCCGGTCATCTCGATGTCCTTGCCCTGCAGGTGCACGCCGCCGTCCATCAGGTCGAAGCGCTGGCCACTGCCGCGGACGGTGAAGCCCTGCAGCCGGACGCCGTCGGCGAGCACGCGCAACGTCGTGCCGTCGTGCGAATCGATGACCGCATCGCTCGGACCCCAGATCGTCAACGGCTTGTCGACGAGGATCGGACCGCGGTACTCACCGGGCTGCAGCAGCAGCACCGCGCCGGGCGCGGCCGCCGCGATCGCCTGCTGCAGGCCGTCGCCCGCCGGCACCGTCGTGCCGGCCACGGGCGCCGCGATCGCGCGGGCGCGCGGCGTCTTCGTCGCGCCGCCGTGGCAGGCGGCCACCGCGGCGCACAGGCCGATTCCGAGCATCAGGCGCATGGCGCATCTCATCGTCGACGGAACGTCCGCTGATCAGTTGGGCTCGACCAGCAGGTAGCCGGCCATCTCGAGGTGCAGCGCCGAGCAGAACTCGGTGCAGTAGAACGGATACACGCCGCGCCGGTCGGTCTTGAACGTCACGTTGCAGTGCTTGCCCGGTTCGAGGCTGACGTTGACGTTGTGCGCGCCGATCGCGAAGCCGTGGGTGGCGTCCTTCGCCTGTTCGACGTTGGTCACGTGCAGGTGCACGGTGTCGCCTTCCTTGACGCGGATGATGTCCGGCACGAAGTGGCTGCGCACCGCGGTCATCCAGACGTGCACGCCGTCGGCCTTGCGCTCGATGCGCTCCTTGCCGGCGACCGTCGCGTCGGGGTCGACGCCCTCGTGGAACGGGTTGGTGCCGATCGGCTTGTAGACCTCGATCGGCTTCAGCTTGTCGGCCTTGATCATCTGCGCGTAGTGCGGCTCGCCGAGCGGCAACGGCATGTCGTAGAGCAGCGTCATCTTCGGCGCATCGATGTCGATGAGCTGGAAGTTCTGCGGCAGCAGCGGGCCGACCGGCGCGAAGCGATCGAGCGCCCACTTGTTCATCGCGATCACGTACTTGCCGTCCGGGCTGACGGTGTCGCCCTCGGCCGCGACCAGGTGGCCGATGTTGTAGTGCGTGTCGATCTTCTCGACGACCTTGAGGTCCTTCAGCGACCACTTGGCGACGACCGTCTCGATGAACACCGACGTGTAGGCGTAACCCTTGCCGTCGAACACGGTGTGCAGCGGGCCGAGGCCGATCTCGCACTGGCCGAAGATCGAGCCCTGGAAGTCGAGGATCGGCACGCCGTAGGGGTCCTTGCCGACGAACTTCTTCTCCGCCATCGCCGCGGCGATCTTCTGCGTGTCGTAGAGCGTCGTGTGCGTGTCGAGCTTGCCACCGACGACCACGCCGGTGCCGTCCGGCGTCACGTCGACGCCGTGCGGGCTCTTCGGCTCGGGCACGAACGCCAGCAGCCCTTCGTCGACGACCGTCTGCAGCGGGATCACCTTCATGCCGGCGATCGTCACGGTCTTGCCCGCCTTGACCACCGCCTCCGCCTTCCGCCACGGGATGCAGTGCAGGTAGTCCATGTCGTTCTGCGTCGCGCCCGACTCGAGCGGCGGCTTGCCCTCGAGCGTGCCGCCGTAGGCGCGTTCGGTGTCGATCGAATTGCAGAACACCCAGCCGTCGCTGACCTTCTTGCCGGCGTCGGCGAGGTCCTGCATGTACGGCGGCAGCTCCATCGCCCACGACTTCTCGGGGACGATGCGGCCCTTCTCCTTGTCGAACGACCAGAAGATCATCGCGCCGCGGTACCTGTCGTTCCACTGCTCGATCGGCGCGTAGTCGCCACCGAGCGGCGCGGGATACTGCGACGTCTCGATCACGTACTCGGTGTTGGGCGTGACGAACGTCGCGCCGTGCTCGCTCTGGATCAGCTCGCTGCCGACGATCTGCTTCGTCATGAAGTCGGCGAGGTCGACGACCGCGACGCGCGGGTTGCACTTGTCGTTGACGAAGATGTACCTGCCGTCGTAGTCGCCGCCGCTCTCGCTGAGTGCGGGATGGTGCATGTCGGCCCAGGTGATGTCGTGACCGGCCTTCTTGACGCTGTGCAGCACGTCGCCGCTCTCGTCGCCGTAGCCGTAGCCCTGCCACGGCTCGGGCGTGAACACCGCGACGTACTTCAGGATGCGCATGCTCGGCACACCGATCACGATCAGGTTGCCGCCGTGACCGCCCGAGGCGAACGTGTAGTACTCGTCGTGCCGGCCCGTCGGCATGTAGGTCTTGAGCGCGGCCGAGACATCGGCCTCGCTGAGGTTGCGGGTCTGCATCAGCGACAGCACGTCGCTGCCGGCACCGCCGCTGGCGGAGACACCTTCGGAACCACCGCGTCCGCCGCATGCGGCGGCCACGGCGAGAGAGAGGAGCAGAGGGAGTGTGCGCGTCCGCGCACGGCGTGAGGCGGTCATGAGAACCTCGGTCGACATGGATCCGTGGGAGTGGTGTTCGTGCTGCGAGGGCGGCTCACTTGCCGCGGTAGGCGCGGATGATCTTGACCAATGCATCCAGAACGTCGTCCTTCCCCTTGAGCTGCGGGTTGGCGACCATCATCGCGCTCTTGCCGACCGCGGCGCCGCCGTAGACGATGGTCTTCTTGATGTGCGCGTCGTCGACCGAGTCCTGCCAGGCGGCGTCGGCGAACGAGCGCGGCTTGGGGTCGAGCGCGGCGGCGCCAGGGCCATCGCCGTGGCCGGTCGTGCCGTGGCACGTCGAGCACAGCGAATTGAACGTGTTCTGCGCCTCCTGGACCGCGGCCGACGAGTTGCCCGCCGGCTTGGACTGGTTCCCCGACGGCGGGTTCACCGCGGGCTTGGGGGCGGTCGACGGATCGGCACCGCCGCAGGCCGCAGCCACGAACGCCAGCGAGAGCAGGGAGGAGACGAGGACGAATCGGTTCATCGGGCGCTTGTTCGGTGCGAGCGGGGATCGCTCGCTCAGGCTTTAATAGATATCACGATCCATAAATGCAGAATTGAGTGCAACGGTCCGCAGTGCGGGGGTGGGCTACGCACAGACGCCCATCGATCGGCGAAGCCCTTGCCGCTGGCGTCGACTGCCGGCGCAACGCATGATCCCCGCATGCTGCTGAACCAGACCTCGGTGTACGGCCTGAGGGCGCTCGCCGTGCTGGTCAACCTCGCCCCCGGCGAGACGCTGAACGCCGCCGAGCTGAGCGCGCGCACCGACGTGCCGCAGCAGTACCTGTCCAAGGTGATGCGCAAGCTGGTCGTGGCCAGGCTGGTCACGGCGCGGCGCGGCCACGGCGGAGGCTTCGCCCTGGCGCGGGCGGCGCGCGAGATCCACATCAGCGACGTGTTCGCGGCGCTCGACCAGATCCCCGAGGGTGGCTGCGCGTTCGGCAACAAGGCCTGCGACCAGCGGAACCCGTGCGCGCTCCACCCGATCTGGAGCAAGATGCAGGCCTGCGTCCAGACCTGGACCCAGGGCTGCACGCTCGCCGACGCCGAGTTTCCGGCGGGTGAACGCGGCGGCAAGAATCGGCGACGCTGACGGGATCGCCTCGTATCACGGGCCTCCCTCTCGCCGGCCTCCCCCGCTCGCATGGCCACTTCCGACGCCCCCCGTCTGCTGCTCGTTCTCGGCCTCTGCCTGTCCGGCTGTGGCAGCGCTCCCCCGACCTCCCATCGCCACCAGGCGACGGTGATGCTGACGGTGACCGATGCGGCCCTGCTGCCGAACCGTCGCGTCACGACACCGGCCTTCTCGACCGTCGTCTTCGCCAACCGCACGGCGCGGCCGATCGCCGTCGCCGTCGACCGCGCCGCGTGCAACGAATGCGACACCGTGCTGGGCTTCACCGCCGCCGACCACGGCGCGCGCGCCACGGCCGTGCCGCCGGGCGAGGTCGTCTCACTGTGCTTCCACGAGGCCGGCGTGTTCGCGTTCTCGGCGACCGTCGGCGAACGCGTTCTCGACGGCACGATCGAGGTGACCGCGCCATGAGGTCGCTCTCCTCGCTGCTCGCGCTCACGCCGCTCGCCGCGTGCGGCGGACTGCGGCACCATCTGCACGCCGACCAACCGCCCCCGGCCACGCTGGCGGTACTGCCGTTCGCCGGTTCGGCGCCGATCGGCCTGCGCGACGCGGCACGCGCGCTGCTCGTCAGCCACCTGCGGCAGCGCGGCTACCGCATCGCCGAGCCCGCGTGGGTCGATCGCCAGCTCAGCGAACGCGGCCTGCTGCGCGATCCGGCGACGGTCGTCCTGCCTGGCGAAGCCGTCGCGACGCTGCCCGCGCAGCTCGGTGTCGCCGCCGTCCTGTCCGGCACGGCGGTCGACGAGAGCAGCTTCAACATCTG
>CAYMRG010000166.1:6123-9944 GCA_964392555.1 uncultured candidatus Brocadiaceae bacterium | reverse complement strand
CCTCGAGCCGATGCAGGTCGCGTTGAAGCGGCTCGGCGAGGCGGCGATGCCGGCGGCCTGGCCCGCGGCGCGCGCGCGCGTCGAGACGTTCGGCGACGCGAAGCTGCACGAGGCGGCGATGTGGGTCGGCGCGATGTTCGGCGACCAGGCCGTTCGTCCGGAGCTGGCGCGGCTGGCCGCGGATCCGACGGTGGCGCAGGCGACCCGCGATCGCGCGTTCGAGCTGCTTGCCGCGAGCCACGACGCCGCGACCGCGCCGCTGGTGCGCAACCTGGTCGACGACCCGCAGCTCGGCGAACGCGCCGTGCGCGCGCTGGCGCAGTTCGAGGACGCGGGCACGCCGTCGTTCCTGCTCGGCAGGTGGCAGGCGTTCGACGCGAAGAAGCGTGCCGCCGCCGTCGCGACGATGTGCGGCCGCGCCGCGTGGGCCAAGGAGCTGCTCGGCGCCGTCAAGTCGGGCGGCATCGACAAGGAGCTGCTCGATGCGCCGACGCGGCTGCAGCTGACGCAGCTCGGCGATCCCGAACTCGAGCAGCGGCTGACCGAGGTCTGGGGCCGTTCGGTCGCGCCATCGGCCGCGACCAGTGAACGGCTCGCCGCGCTGAAGAAGAAGCTGACGCCCGAGGCGCTCGCCGAGGCCGACGTCAGCAACGGTCGCGCGGTGTTCGGGCGGACCTGCATGGTCTGCCACCGGTTGTTCGGCACGGGCACCGAGTTCGCGCCGGATCTGACCGGCAGCAACCGCAAGAACCTCGACTACATCCTGACCAACATCCTCGATCCGAACGCCGAGGTGACGAAGCAGAACATGATGACGACCGTCCGGCTCAAGTCGGGCAACGTCGTCATGGGCCTGATCGCCGACGAGACCGACACGTCGCTGACGGTGCGCTCGCAGGTCGGTTCGCAGGTCGTGGCGAAGCGCGACGTCGACAAGCTCGACCGGCTCGAGATCTCGATGATGCCGCCGGGGCAGCTCGACGGCATGAGCGAGGCCGACCAGCGCGACCTGATCGCCTACCTCGGCAGCGACCACCAGGTGCCGATGCGCGCCAGCGCCGCGAACCAGGGGCTGTTCTTCAACGGCGGCAACCTGGCGATGTGGGACGCGAACCCCGAGCTGTGGAGCGTCGAGGACGGCGAGCTCGTCGGCCGGACCAAGACCGGCATCGGCGACAACGACTTCGCGAAGAGCCACCTCGTGCGCGACTTCGAGCTGACGTTCGAGATCAAGCTGGTCGGCGACCAGGGCAACAGCGGCGTGCAGTTCCGCAGCGCGGTCCAGGACAACGGCCACATGAAGGGCCTCCAGGCCGACGTCGGGCCGGGCTGGTGGGGCAAGCTCTACGACGAGCTCGGCCGCGGCGTGCTGGTCGGTGACGACCACGACGCGCTGGTCAAGAAGGGCGACTGGAACCGCTACCGGATCGTCGCCGAGGGTTCGCACGTGCGGACCTGGATCAACGACCAGCCGTGCGTCGACTTCGACGACCGCACAGGCCCGCGCGAAGGCGTGATCGGCCTGCAGCTGCACAGCGGCGGCCCGACCGAGGTGCGCTTCCGCAACCTGGCGCTGACCGTCAAGTGACGCGGGGCACGGTGCTCCGCGTCAGTCGGCCGTGAGCGGCGCGAGCTCGGCCACGCCGTCGACGATCGCGCAGTCGTGCACGGCCCAGCGGTCGGCGAGGTGGGGGTGGCTGCGCGGAAACGCCGTCGCTACCGCCCGCCGGGCCGCGTCGACCGCCGTCGCGGCGACGATCGCGCCCGCGGCACCCTTATCGCCGCCGCCGAGCATGCGTTCGCCGTGGACGCCGGGCACCGTGCGCACGATGTCGCACATCGTCTCCAGCTCGGGCCCCGAGATCCGGTAGAGGTCGCGCAGGCCGTGGCCGTCGGCGCGGAAGACCGCGCCGAGTGCCGCGACGTCGCCAGCGCGCCACGCGGCGAGCAGCGCGGGCAGGCGCTGCTGCGCGGCGAACACGTAGGCGAAGCGATCGGCGAGCGCTGCGTCGTGCGCGCGCAGCGCCGGCTCGAGTCGAGCGAACTGCTGCGGATCGCGGACGTCGGCCAGCCGTTCGATCGGCGCGAGCCTGCGCAGGAACGCGACGGCGGCGGCGCATTCGCGGACACGCTGCGGGTAGGTCGCGTGTTCGAGCCCCGGGCGCACCGTGCCGGTGTCGAGCGACAGCAGGCGGAAGTCGGGCGCGCCGGCGCCCAGCGGCACGTGTTCGACGGCGTGCTCGCGCGGCCGGTAGAGCGAGCCGTAGCCGGCGCGCGCCGTCGCGATCATCACCAGGTCGAGCACGCCGCACGGCGAGCCGATGTAGTCGTTCTCGACCTGCTGCAGCATCGCCGCGAGGCGCAGGCGGTCGGGCGCCGCGAGGTCGTTGGCGGCGAGGTAGGCGAGCGCCAGGTTGATCGCCAGCGACGCCGAACGCGACATGCCGCCGCCGGGGATGTCGCCGTGCAGCACGACGTCGAGGCCGCGCCGCGTCGCCAGGCCGTGGCGGTGCAGCACCCAGTCGACGCCGCAGGCGAAGCGCGCCCAGCGGCCGGCCAGCTCGGGCGAGCGCGGCGGCGGCACGTGGCCGGGCGTGAACTCGACGACGCCTTCGTCCGCGAAGTTGCCGCTGACCAGCCGGACCCGCCCGCGGTCGTTCGGCTTGCTGGCGAGCCACAGGAACCGGTCGGTGCCGACACCGAACAGGTCGGTGCCGTTGTAGTCGCCGTGCTCGACGCCGAGGCAGAAGCGCGACGAGGTGCGGCACAGCCGCGCGCCGCGCACGTCGAGTCCGTGCGCGGCGGCGAGTCGGGCGAGGCGGGCGCGCGCGGCGGCGTCGGCGCGGTGGGCCGTCACACGCCGTCGTGTTCGGTCGCGACGACCTCGCCGTTCGCGCCGATCTTCAGCACGCGGTAGCCGCCCTTCATGCGGAACCACAGGGCCAGCAGCAGGTAGATCGCGGCCATCGTCGCCGGGATGAACGAGTCGGCCTTCAGGGTCTTGCGGTCGCCGGCGATGCTCGCCGCGACGACCGTGCGTTCTTCGGCGGTGAGCTGCTCGAGGGCCTTGGCCGGGTCGGTGACGCCCTGCTTTTCGAGCGCGGCGCGCGCGTCGGCGAGCTTCTTCTGCACTTCGCCAAGCTTCTTGCCATCGATACCCTTGGCCTCCTCGAACAGCATCAGGAACGTGCTGGCGGTCGGGCTCTCGTACTTGGCGTGCACGGCTGCGTCGGCCTGCCGCAGCTCCGCGCCGGCGAAGCGGTCCTTGGCGTAGCCGAGGCCCGGGCCGCCGACGACGCCGGCCGACAGCATGCCGATGCCGCCCATCAGGCTGATCGCGATCGCGCCGGTGCGCGGGAAGCGGTCGCTGGCGACGGCGAGCATCGTCGGCCAGAAGAACGTCTTGCCGAGCGCGTAGACGGCCAGCGCCAGCAGCGCGCCGCTGAACGTCGTGATGCCGGCCGTCAGGTTGAGGCCGATGCAGGCGAGGATCGCGCTGACCAGCAGCAACCCGACCGGCGACAGGCCGAGCCGTTCGATCGTGCCGGCGCAGAAGCGCAGGCTGAACATCACGGCCGACGTGAAGACGAACAGGATCTGGCCCTGCGCCGGCGTCAGGATGTTGCCGGTGATGTTGCCGATCCACGAGTCGGTGCCGAGTTCGACGGCGCCGATCAGCAGGTGCGTGACGAACAACACGAACAGCAGCCACGCGCCGAGCGAGAAGTTGGTGATCACGCCGACGACGACCAGCAGCACGCCCGCCAGGCCGTAGGCGAACCACGCCGGCAGGCCGAGCGCACCGCCGAACGATCCGCTCA
>CAYMRG010000166.1:0-6113 GCA_964392555.1 uncultured candidatus Brocadiaceae bacterium | reverse complement strand
ACAGATCACCGCGCCGCCGAGCAGGCCGACGTCCTTGAACATCGCGCCGAAGCTGAGGCCGCTGCGCTGGGCTTCGGACTTCGGCATCGCCTGGCCGAGGAACAGGATGCCGTAGAAGACGGTCGGCACGAGGAACAGCACGAGCAGCGTCTGCCACGTCATGCTCGCGCCGAAGAAGTAGACGGACAGGCCGCCGAGCACGAGGCCCGCGGGCCAGCTCGCGTGCAGGATGTTGAGGTAGTGCGTGCGGTGGTTGGGGAACAGCGTCGCGACGAGTGGGTTCGCGACCGCTTCGAGCGTGCCGTTCGCGAGCCCGAACACGAACGTGCCCCAGTAGAGGATCTGGTAGGCCGTGTGCGGGTTGTCGGTCGGGGCCATGTAGGCGCTGACCGACGACACGAGGTGGAACAGGAATGCTGCGACGATCAGCAGGCGGTAGCCGAGCCGATCACACACCAGGCCGCCGGCGATGATGCCGAAGCAGAACCCCGGGAAGCCGGCGGTGTTGATCTCACCGATCTGCTGGTCGGTGAAGCCGAACGCGAGGCGCCATTGGTCGATGATGCCGGCGCGGATGCTGAAGCCGACACCGGCTGCCAGGATCGCGAAGAAGCCGGCCCAGAGAAGGCGCCCCGCATTGGGGGCGATGCCGTCGCGTTGGAAATTCATGAAGGACGAGAGAGGGTTCGAGGAGAGGTCGGCGGAACTGTCGCGGGCGCCGGTGCAGGTCGCAAGCGGGGGGCACGCGTTCGGCGGGATTTTGCGCGGGGCGTGCCGCGGTGCCCGGTCCGTCCGAGTCAGTCGTCGACCAGACGGGCGAGTGCGTCGACGTAGACCCGGCGCAAGGCGGCGATGCTGCTGTGCGGATCGCCGTCGCGCCGCCAGTCGGCAAACGCGGAGTTGGCGGTGGCGAGCAGGGCGATGACCCTGTCGGTGAGGTTCGCCAGACCCAGTTCGCCGATGCGACGCACCGCCCACTGCTCGAACTCGACGACCCGGTTGTGGGATTGGCCCTCGACGAACGCCAGGATCGCTTCGGCATGCTGCCGGAAGAAGGTGTCCGGCAAGGTATCGGGATCGATGGCCGCGCCCTTTGCGAGGTCGAACCCGCGCAAGCGGCGGATGCGCCAAGGCGCCTCCTGCCCAGGCGCCGGTTTGCGGCCGCCGCCCGCGTTGACCCACAGCAGGACGTCACCGACCCGCAACATCAGGTCGACGGGCATCGCCGCCCGCGCGATGCTCTGGCCTTCGGCACCCTCGCCGCAGACTTCGAGAATGGCCAAGAGGTCGGTCGCCGTGTGGTTGGCGACGTCGACGCGGAAACGCGCGATCTGCGTGAACCGGTTGCTCGTGCGCACGACGACGATGTCCTCGCCGAGGAAGTGCACGCGACCGCCGCTGTTCGCGCTCAGGTCGGTGAAGCCCCAGTCGTCGCACGGCGCCCCGACTTTGTGCAGCGGGTAGTCGAGCGTCGTGCCGTCGGCGAAGACGATTCGCGGCGGCGACTGGACCGGGTCGAGGAAGCACAATCCGTCGTCGCGGAGGAAGGCCCCCGGTCTTCCGGGGGTGATCTCCTCCAGGAGTCGTAGCGGATCCGTCGAACCTGGTGCCCAGCGCAGGAATTCGAAATGCTGCCTCGGAGCATGTGCCATCGGACGTTCTTCGCGGCGGACGCGAAGTTCGAGCCGCCAATCGCCAGCGCGCTGGATTTGGCTGACCGCTTCCTGTGCAGGTGACAGTCCCATCGACAGGGCGGCGCTGAACAGGGCAAACCGGAAGCGGTCCATGGGTGTCCTCGCGGTGGCTGGGGTAGTCGCATCTTCAGCGGGCGCATGCGACGGCAAACGGAGGTATCAGGGGGCGGCGGCCATCGTCACCGGTTGGTACGGCATTCTGCTCATTGTCCTGCCGGCAGGTGAATCTACGATGCGGTGAAGGAAAACACCCCGATGGGCCATCCCTTCGCCGCGTTCGCTCTCGCATTCCTGTCCCCGGCGCTGGCCCTGCCCCTGTCTGCCCAGAGCTGGTCGGTGGCCGGTGTCGCCGAGACGCCGGGCACCGCCCACGTCACGGTCGCGAGCAGCTCTCCGCCCACCACCGCGAGCACCACGATTGCTGCTGGGACCCCGGTGACCATTGCGCAGCCCATGACGGTTTACGCGACCGTTCCATGGGCCAGCGGCAGCGGCCATGGGACCGTCGAACTCGTGCCGCTCGCGGATCCGGTGCCGACCGCTCCGGTGGGGATGCACATCCATGCCGGCGCGTATGCCTCGATTTCGGGCAGCCTGCCGCCGCCACCGCCGTCGTTCTATGCATCGGCGGACGCCGATGCGGCGTGGCTGGTGCACGTGACAGCGCCGCCTGGGACCGCCGGCCGGGTGCTCGTGCACTCCTCGCGCTCGTTCAGCGAGATGTCGGTGGGCAGCGGTTCGATCCGCATCGACGTCGGCGCCGACGGTTCCTACGAGTTCACCAACCAGGGATCGGTTGGCATGAGCGGTCTCACCTGGGACGCGGAGCAGCCGTTCGTCGTCCCAGTGGGTGGGCTCGACATCCGGGTCGTGGCCGCGTGCGGTGTCACGGCGCCCTATCTCGGCTTCTCGAACTTCGCCTCTGCCAGCCTCCACTCGTGGCTCTATGTGCTGCCGGACCAGGCGGTGGTCGCGCCACACGTCCACCCGCCCAATGCCCTCTTGGGCCTCACGGTCACGCACGATCTCCAGGACTTCGTGCTACTGCAGATGCAGGGTGCCACGCCGGGGATCTTCGTGTTCGGCACACAGGCGATGTCCGTGCCGGTGCCCGGCTATCCGACGTTGACGCAGCTCGTCAGCATCGACGCCGTCGCGATCGCCCCGTCGCTCTTGCTGCCGATGCCGGCGTTGCCGCACGGCAGCCAGCTGTTCGTGCAGGGCCTCGGCGTCGCGGTGAACGGCGTGCTCGGCTGCAGCAACAGCTATCGCGCCTACTGGCCGTGACGGCTCACCGCGCCAGCAGCGCCGTCAGCAGGAAACCGCCAATCCACGACGTCGCATTGGCGAGCAGCGACACCAACAGCGCCCGCCACGGCCGCGTCGGCAGCAGCAGGTCGTAGGCGAGCGCCTCGACGACGATGACCGCGGCCTCGAGCCAGGCGTGCTCGACCTCGAGATGCCACGCCGCGAGCGTGACCAGCGGATGGGTCAGCAGGTTGACGGCGATCGCGATCTGCAGCGCGCGCCGGCGATCGCGGCCGCGGAACGCGACCGCGACGATCGGCAGTTCGAGCGCGAGCGTCGCGAGCAGCGCCGGCAGGTAGGTCAGCAGCGCGCCGATCACGGTCGTTCCTCGGCTGCGCGCTGTGCCCGCGCGAGTCGCGTCAGCCAGAACGCGCCCGCCGCTGCGGTCACGGCGAGCGGCAGCCAGGTGAGCGCGCCGAGTTCATGGCCCAGCGTGTCGAAGCGCTGCTCGCCTGTGCGCACGAACTCGATCGTGCCATTGCGCACTGCTGTGACACGCACCGTGGTCACGACGCGAGCGAGCGGATGCCCGATGGGCACCGACGCGATCTCGGCGACCGGCACGGCTGCGTTCGGCCAGGCGACGTCCCCGAGCCGTTGGTCGCCGTTCGGCAGCGGCGCAGCGGCCGGCACCGCGTAGATGCGCGTTCCGTACTTGCCGGAGAAGTCGAACGGCTCGCCGGCCGCGATCACGGTCGTGCCGCCGAAGCCGCGCACCGGGCTGGCGACGAAGCGCCAGCCGGCATCGGCTGGCCATTCGAGCACGAGTTCGTGCCGCACGGCGTGGTGGCCGGGTGGCAGCAGGTCGGGCGCGAGCGGATGGCTGGTCACCGGTGTTTCTCGTGGGCAACCCGTAGATGAGGCGCCCGGCTGCTCTACGCGTCGCCGCGCACCGCGGTCTTGTCGCGCACCGCCGCATACTGCTCGCGCACCTGCGCGACCGGCCGCCCGGCGAACGTCGCCGTCCCGGCCAGCGGCCACTCGGGCGGTTGTGTGCCCCCGGCGAGCACCCACGCGGCCTGGCGCGCGGCGCCATCGGCGACGTATTCGCCGGGTGCAGGCACGAGCACGGTGCGGCCGAGGACGCTCGGCGCGATCACGCGCAGCGCGCGCGAACGCGCGGCGCCGCCGACCAGCAGCACGCGGCGGATGTCGGCGCCCTGCGCCGCGAGCGCGTCGAGGCCGTCGGCGAGACCGCACAGCAGGCCTTCGAGTGCGGCGCGCGCGAGGTGCGCTGGCGTCGTGTTCTCGAGCCGCAGACCGTGCAGCGCGCCGGTCGCGTCGGGGCGGTTGGGGGTGCGTTCGCCGGCGAAGTAGGGGACCAGCACGAGGCCGTCGGCGCCGGCCGGTGCCTCGAGCGCGAGCTGGCTCAGGCGTTCGTGGTCGACGCCGAGCAGCTGCGCGACCGCGTCGAGCACGCGCGCGCCATTGAGCGTGCACACCAGCGGCAGGAAGTTGCCGGTCGCATCGGCGAAGCCCGCGACGGTGCCGGTCGGGTCGGCGGCCGGACGCGTCGCGACGGCCGAAACGACGCCGGACGTGCCGATCGACACGATCACGTCGCCGGGCTGCGCGCCGACGCCGAGGGCCGCGGCCATGTTGTCACCGGTGCCGGGGCCGACGACGCAGTCGCCGCGCAGGCCGAGCGCGCTGGCGACGCCGGCGGCTTCGGCCGGCGCGAGCACGCGCGGCAGGATCGCGTCGTGGCCGAGTGCCAGCTGCAGCAGGTCGCGGCGGTATTCGCCGCGCGCCGCCGAGAAGTAGCCCGTCCCGGACGCGTCGCCGCGGTCGGTCGTCAGCGCCTCGAGCCCCGGCGCACCGCGCAGCCGCCACGTCAGCCAGTCGTGCGGCAACGCCACGGCATCGGTGCGCGCGGCGCCCGTCGGCTCCTGTTCGGCGAGCCAGGCGAGCTTGGTCACCGTGAACGACGCGACCGGCACGAGGCCGACCGCCTGTGCCCACGCCGCACCGCCGCCGAGGTCGGCGATCAGCCGCTGCGCCTGCGGCGCGCTGCGCGTGTCGTTCCACAGCAGCGCGGCGCGGACGATGCCGCCCTTCGCGTCGAGCGCGACCATGCCGTGCTGCTGGCCGCCGACCGCGATCGCGGCGACGTCGGCGAGGCCGCCGGCGGCCTTCGCCGCCGCCTGCAGCGCGGTCCACCAGTGTTCGGGGTGCACCTCGGTGCCGTCCGGATGCGGCGCGCGCCCTTCGCGAACGAGCGCGCCGGTGGCCGCATCGCGGACCACGACCTTGCAGCTCTGGGTGGACGAGTCGACGCCGGCGACCAGCGTCATCGCGCACCCATCAGGTGTTCGACGGCGAGCTGGTTGAGGCGAACGAAACCGAAGCCGCGCGCGGCGACCTTGTCGGCGTCGAACTCCTCGAACGCGCTGCGGTCCTTGAGCAGCTCGGCGTGGCCTTCGCCCTTGCCGAGCGTCGGCTGCGCGAGTTCGTCGAGACCCGACGCCTTCATCGCGGCCTGGACCTCGGGGTCCTTGCGCCACTTCGCCGCGCGTTCGCGCAGCAGCCGGTAGGTGCGCATGTTGGCCGCGGCCGACAGCCACACGCCCTCGTAGTCCTCGGTGCGCATCGGCTTGTAGTCGAAGTGCCGCGGGCCCGTGTAACCGGCCGTCTCCAGCAGATCGACGAGGAAGAACGCGTTGAGCAGGTCGCCGTGGCCGAACACCAGGTCCTGGTCGTACTTGATGCCGCGCTGGCCGTTGAGGTCGATGTGGAACAGCTTCTTGTGCCACAGCGCCTGCGCGATGCCGTGCACGAAGTTGAGCCCGGCCATCTGCTCGTGACCGACCTCGGGGTTGAGGCCGACCATCTCCTTGTGCTCGAGCGATTCGATGAACGCGAGCGCGTGGCCGATCGTCGGCAGCAAGATGTCGCCGCGCGGCTCGTTGGGCTTCGGCTCCATCGCGAAGCGCAGCTGGTAGCCCTTGTCCTTGCAGTAGCCGGTCAGCAGGTTCATCGCCTCGCGGAAGCGATCGAGCGCGATGCGCACGTCTTTGGCGGCATCGGACTCGGCGCCTTCGCGGCCGCCCCAGAACACGTAGGTCTCGGCGCCGAGCTCGGCGGCGAGGTCCATGTTGCGCATGATCTTGC
>CAYMRG010000165.1:0-10007 GCA_964392555.1 uncultured candidatus Brocadiaceae bacterium | reverse complement strand
CTACCTCGTCGCGCTGCAGCTCGCGGTCGGCGACCTGCCCAACCGGCAGCACGGTCGCGGGCCGGGGGGCGCCGCGGCCAGCGTACCGCTGCGCACGTTCGCGCCGGTGCGCGTCGCGCGCGCGCCCGACGCCGACGACCTCGCGCGCACGATGGCCGCGTTCGCCGACACGCTGGTCTGGAACGAGTGCGCGACCGGCGACGCGCTGGTCGATTTCGTGACCGGCGAGGACGGCAGGAGCTACCGCTACGGCGTGGTCAATCTCGGCGCCGCCGCCGCGGACGAACTGCCGCGGCGCGCCGCCGCGATCGAGCGCAGCCTCGACTACGCATTCACGCCGGCGTGACGCGCCGCCTCACGGGCGATCGAGAACGCGCTCGATCCGCCGATCGGGCACGAGCCAGATCAGCGCGACCAGCGAATAGACCGCGACGCCGAGCCAGGGCAGCCAGAACGCCGCGACGATGCCGGCCGCGTAGAGCACCAACGACAGCAGCCCCTTGCGGTCCGAGCCGATCGCGCGCGCCAGCGGCGAATCGGCGCCGTGGCCGGCGAGCAGCGCGCGCACCAGCACGAAGTAGGCGACCCCCGCGAGCAGCAGGATCGCGCCGTAGAGCACGACCGTCGCCTGCGCGAAGTGGTTCTCGCCCATCCAGCCGGTCGCGAACGGCAGCAGCGACAGCCAGAACAGCAGGAACAGGTTCGCCCACAGCACACCGCCGCTGACGCGCGCCGCGGCCTGGAACAGGTGATGGTGGTTGTTCCAGTAGATGCCGACGTGGACGAAGCTGAGCACGTAGCTCGAGAACACGGGCAGCACCGCGCGCAGGTCGGCGAACGAGACCCCGGCCGAATCGTCGTGCGCATGCGGGACCTTCATCTCCAGCACCATGATCGTCAGCACGATGGCGAGCACGCCGTCGCTGAACGCTTCGAGGCGGTTCTTGTGCATGGGACGCCCCGGTCACCGACAGGCTTCGTCGATCATCGCCTTGGTCTCGCGTTCGACGGACTCGGCGACCTCGCCGAGCTGCGCGGCCGTCGACATCGACGCCAACAGCGCGGTCGGCAGCACCATGCCGACGAGCGTCTTGCCGTTCTCCTGCCAGACGCTGATCCGGCACGGCAACGCCATGTTCATGCTCATGTCGGCGGTGAGCACCTTGTGCGCCTGCTGCGGGTTGCACACCTCGTAGACGCGACACTCACCCGGCAGCGTGAACCCCTTGCCGGCGAGCGTCTGCTTCAGATCGTAGACGTGCAGCACACCGAACTTGTGGTTCGCGACCGCGGCCTCGAGCGCGCGCGCCGCCTCGTCCACCGACTTCCTGGTTGCGACGATGTACTTCATGGCGCGCACCACGCTACCCCGGCCGGCGTCACCTGTCGCCATCGGCGACGCCGAGCTCGGGCGGCGGCACGAGCACGCCGCGCAGCTGCTGCCAGCTCAGGTGGACGAAGTAGCTGCCCTCCGCGTAGCTGCCGACCTCGTAGGGCGCGAAGCCGAACACGATCCCGCCGGGCGACATCAGGAACACGGCATCCGGATCGAAGTCGCGCGGCGCCTCGTCCTGGCCACCGACCTGCGAAGCGCCCAGACGGCGCAATTCGTCGCAGACGAGGCGGTGCAGCTTCGCGGCCGCGCCCTGACCCGTCGAAAGGTCGGCCAGCTTCACCGGCAGGACCGCGCCGTCACGCAGCAGCAGGTTGGTGCACGTCAGGCCATGGTTGGGGTGCGCGCCACCGGAGAACTCGTACACCCGGCCGCCGAGCGAGACGCACGACGGGGACGCGAAGTGCACCGCCAGGCGATGCCCGCCCGAGATCTGCGTCGGCTCGGGTTCGCGCTTCGCGGCCAGCGACGCATCGAGCCACTCGCCGACCGCGCGCCGCGACGCCACCGGGCCGCCGTCGAGCCGCTCGCGCACCTCGCGGCGTTGCGACTCGCGGGCGGCCCGCGTGAGCACGCTGTCGTCGAGGAACTCGACGCTGCCCTCCGCCCACTCGTAGGCGAGCGGCTGGCGCACTTCCGCCGACCGTTCGACGGCGACGAGCTGCAGCGCGAACGGCAGCTCCTTGTCGCCCTTCGCCGGTTGCCAGCCGCCCGCGACCTCGAGGCACCCTGGCTTCGCCTTGCCGACGAAGCGGCCGGTCCGCGTCTTCTCGCCGTCGCGGCTCCACGGCGAGAACTCGTCGAGCGTCAGCTCGCCGCGCTCGGCGTCGTAGCTGCCTTCGACGTGGATCGGCAGATCCTTGCAGTCGTAGCGGTATTCGCCGACCGCCCTGCGCGGGCCCGCGTCGCCGACGAACGACAACGCCATCTGCAGCCGCAGCGGCCCGCCTTTCGCCTCGATGCCACCCGTGAAATAGTGGCTGGCCGCGTGCGGCCAGGCGACCTTCTGCGCGCGCACCGGTGCGAGCACCAGCGCCGCGCAGACCAACGACGAAACGAGCGGCACGACCGACGACGAGCGCATCGCCCCCTTTGTAGGGACGTGCGGGCCGCGTCGCTACTGCATCTTCACCGCCGGCATCGCCTTCGCCGGCTTCGCCTGCTCGCGCAGCGCATCGCGCTTCTGCTGGTCCTCGACGGCCTTCGCGAGGATCGCCGGATCCACCTTCACGCCGGCCTTGGCCAGCGCGGCCTCGAGCAGCACCTCGCCGGCCATGTAGCCGCCGGTCTCGGCGACGATCTTGCCGTCGCGATCGACGATGAACTGCTGCGGGATGCCGCGGACGCCGTAGAGCTTGTGCGAGGCGCGCGATTCGCCGCGCTCGGCGGCGTCGTGCGCGAACGTCATGTGCGGGAAGTCCTGCTGGTGCTGCCGCACCCACGTCTCGAACGCCTTGCGCGCGTCGCTGGTGCACGACGCGAGCACGACGACGCCCTGGTCGGCGTAGTGGTCGGCGACCTCGTCGGTGTGCGGCATCGACGCCTTGCACGGCCCGCACCACGTCGCCCAGAAGTCGAGCACGACGACCTTGCCGCGGAAGTCCGACAGCTTGACGTCCTTGCCGGCGACGTCCTGCATCGTGAAATCGGGCGCCATCGCGCCGACCTGGATCATCGCCACTTCGGCCTCGGGCTTGGGCGGCGCCGGCGCGACGAACTTGTCGTCGGCGACGCGCACCTTCGGCATGTCCTCGGGCGCGAGCTGGATGCCGGCGTGCAGCAGCAGGTTGCCGAGCGCCTCGCCGCGCTTCGCCAGCCCGAAGGCGCCCAGCAGCTTGCCGGCGCCATCGCTGGCAAGCGCCGCGGGCATGCCCGGCATCATGTTGCCGGTGAAGAACTTCGCCACCGCCGTGCGCGTGTTGAAGGCCAGGCGCGCCTGCAGATCGGCGTTGCCGTCCTTCGCTTCGAACTTGCCCGCCGGATCCCAGGCGATGCGGAATGCGGCATCCTTGCCGTTCTGTGCCACCCAAGCGGTGAAGCTCTCGCGCGTCGAGAACTCCATGACGCCGACCACCTGCACGCCGTAGCGCGCGTAGCGCTGCGCCATGTCCTGCAGCTCGGCGCGCGGCATGATCTCGTCCCACGCGAACACGAGCACGGTCGGCTTGCCGTAGAGCGACGCAGCCGCGAACTCCTTGCCGTCGGCGCCGACCAGCGGGAAGTCCGGCATCGCCTCGCCCGCCTTCTTCGAGCCGAACATCGGCCAGAACGGCGGCGGCGGGTTCGCCGCGGCCTCGGCGGCCTGGTCGGCGGCCTCCTTCGCGGCCTTGGCGTTCTGCTCCTCGCCCTTCTTCGCGGTGGCCGCGTCGATCGCGATCCCCGCGCGCGCGAGCCCGGCCTCGAGCTGCGCGTCACCGTCCTCGTAGCCGACCATCGTCATCGCGATCTTGCCGTCGCGCCCGATCACGAACTTGGTCGGCAGGCCCGCGACGTGGTAGAGCGCCTGCGACGCGCGCTGGTCGAACGTCGACGTGCCGCGCTCGTTGGGATCGCACGCGAACACGATGTGCGGATACTTCGCGCGGTTGTCGGCGACGAACGCGTCGAACTTGGCGCGCGCATCGCTGGTGCACACCGCCAGCACGACGACGTCCTGGGCATGCGCGGCGGCGACCTGCTCGACATGCGGCAGCGAGGCCTTGCACGGCCCGCACCAGGTCGCCCAGAAGTCGAGCACGATGACCTTGCCCTGGTAGTCGGCGAGACGGATCACGCGCCCGTCGAAACCCTTGCTGACGAAATCGGGCGCCGGCGCACCCGCCTGCAGCAAGGCTGGCTCGTCCTGCGCGAGCACGGGGGTGGCGAGCGACGTCGAGAACGCGGCACCGGCCAGAACGGCCAGCGCGCGCAGTGCAGAATGGTTCATGGAGACCTCGGGGGAGCTGGCCGGGATGCTACCCGCCGCCGGCCGTTCCACCGCTACTTCAGCGCCTTCTGCAGCTCTTCGCCGACGGTGTCGACGAGCGCGACCACGTCCGCCAGCCGCTTGACGAGCGGATCCTCGGCGCCGGGCCGGCCGCCGAGATCGGTCGCGTCGAACCGCACGCCGAAGCGGACCGCCCAGGTGCCCTTGCTGTCCTGCAGCAAGTAGGCGGTGCCGACCGGCTTGCCCAGCGTGAACGCGGTCCGCATCCTCGCGCCGTCCGGCGGCTCGGCCCCGCTCCAGACGTCCGTGTAGACGACGTGCACGTGCAGGCCGGCGACCTCGTCCGGGTTCACGGCGACGAACACGCGCCGGATCGCGCCCGCGTGGTCGAACGGCAGCTCGTAGCTCTTGCCCGAACTGGTCGTCTCGAACGTTCGGCCCGTCGCCTTCAGCGCGGCGGCGAAGCGCTCGGCCGCCGCCTGCCTGGCCGGCGACGGGTCCTGCGGCGAAGGCGCGAACACGAGGGTGAGCGCACAGGCGAGCGCGGCGAATGGGGTGTTCACAGGCGGTCCTCCGCCGCGGGCGAGATCTCGCGTTCGAGAGCGTCCGCGGTCGATTGCACGAGTTGCAGGTAGGTCGCGAGGCGCGGCGCCGTGACATCGGCCGGCGCCTCGATCCGGAAGCGGATCCGCCAATGCTCCTGTGCGGCGCTCGGCGCCTCGAGCACGAGGCCCCCGATCGCGTAGCGGTGCAGGAAGACCTGGCGCAACAGCACGTCGTCGGGCGGCTCCGCGGCGTCGTAGCAGAGCGAGAACACCTCGTGCACCGCGAGCGCACCGTAGGTGTCGACCGCCTTGCGGATCCAGACGATCTGGCCTCGGTGCGACCCGTCGTCGTCGAAGCGGAGCCGGTGGCAGTCACCGGCGTCCTCGAAGTGCAGGCCCGCCTCGACCAGCAGCGCGCCCATCGCGTCGTGCCGCTTTGCGTGGCGCTCGAGCAGGTCGACCATCGCCTGGTCTTCCGCCGCGCGGGCGACGTCGAGCGCGGACTCCTTGGGCCGCAACGCACCGCCCCATGGTCGCAGCGGCTCGGCGCCCGCCGCGAGCAGCTGTTCGACGATCTCGCGATGACCCGCCTTCACCGCGGTCGTCAGCGGCGACTCCGCCGGCCACTCAGGCTCCTGGTTGGCGTCGGCGCCGGCCTCGAGCAGGCGCGCGACGCAGGCGACATGGCCCTTCTCGATCGCCTCGATCAGCGGCGGCGCGTAGATGCCCGCCTTGAACTTCAGGTCGACGTTCGCGGCACCCTTGACGAGCAACCATTGCAGCCCATCGGCGTTGCCGGCGCGCGTCGCCTGGCCGATCGCGGTGTTCAGCGTGTCCTTGCTCGCCCCCGGCAGCAGCAGCGCCATCACCCGAACGTTGGCCTTCTCGGCCGCCGCGCCGAGCGCGTTGGCATAGAACTCGTCGTGGTCGACGTCGGCGCCGATCGCCAGCAACGCGGTCACCAGGCGCAGCGCGAGGTCCTGGTCGTCGTTCGCCGCGGCCCGCACCAGCGCCAGGTCGACCGTGCTGCGGTCGGCGCCGGATTGCAGCAGCAGCGCCATCGTCTCGAGGTCACCGCGCATGGTCGCCATCGGCAAGGCCGGCGGCAGCAGCAACGTGCCGACGTTCGGGTTGGCGCCGGCAGCGAGCAACCGGCGCACCCGCTCCTTGCGATCGCTGCGCTCGCTGGATGCCGCCTCGCTCAGCGCCCCGTCGAGCGCGGCCTGGCCGGGGCCCGCGGCGAGCAGGCGTTGCAGCACGGGCAACCCCGCCTTGTCGGCGGCGACGCCGAGCGGCGTCGACGACGAGAACCCGTCGACGTGCAGCAGGTCCGGCCGGCACCCCAGCGCCAGCAGATCGGCGACCTGTCGGTCGTCGTCCGCGGCGACCGCGCGCAGCAGCAGCGACGTGGCGCCGTCGTTGGCATTCGGCGAAGCACCTGCGTCGACGGCCTGGCGCGCGGCGGCGAAGTCACCGCCGGCGAGCGCCGCCAGCACCGCGTCGTGGCCCTTCCTCGCGGCGGCCAGCAGCTCGTCGATCTCGGTCCGGCCCTTGGTCTGGTCGGCGGCGGTGCCACCCTGCTTGTCGACGGCATCGGGGCGCGCGCCGATCCGCAGCAGGTGCTTGCAGAGGTCCGCGTTGCCGAGCAGCGCCGCGTACATCAACGGCGTGTGGCCGCCGGCGTCGCCGTTATCGAGCCGCGCGCCGCGGGCGACCAGCAGGTCGACGAGGTCGGCCCGGCCGACGAGCACCGCGTGGATCAGCGGCGTACGCCCGGCGGTGGTGTCCTCGCCAGCCCCCATGCCGACGTTGGGATTGGCGCCATCGCCGAGCGCGGCGGCGATCGCCTCGGCATCGCCAGCGTCGATCACCGTGCACAGGCGCTGCGCTATTGCGGCGCGGCCTTCGTCGTCGAGGGCGGCGCGGGGCGCCGCGGGCTTCGGCAGCGGGAACGGCTTCTCTTCCTCCTGCGCACGCACGGCGACGGTGACGGTGAGGGCGAGCAGCGACCAGGCCAGGGAGGCGCGGCGGGACATCCCCGACAGTATCGGCACTTCTGCCGCGGCGGCGAGAGCGGTACGAGCAAGGCGTACAATCCTCATACCACTGCGGCGCCACCCGGACGCATCGGTGCCGCGCGACGACCAGTCCAGCGCATCCGCGTGCGTCGATTTCGTTGCCCCGCGCTCAGACGCGGCGCTCGGTGAGACATCAGCTAGTCGGCCCGCACGAAGATGCGAGGCGCGGGTGACGTCGAAGGCGTCCCGTTCGGGTGGTCGGGGTCCACCTCCTGCCAGGTCGTCGGCAGGGGCGATTCCCCTGCCGGCCCGAACGCGACGAAGCAGCGCGCGCCGGCCGCGCGGAGTTCGAGGTCGCGCGCGCAAGCGTCCGTCGCCTGTGCCTTGCCGAGGTAGCGATCCTGCGTGCAGCCGAGGTATGCGGCGCCAAGGCCGAGGTGGTAGTCGCTGGCCGCGAACGGCAGGTCGGCGACGCCGGCCGCGCGCATGCGGTCCGCGAGCGCCTGTGCTGGAGGCCGCGCCATCATCTGGTTGTGGCGGAACGCGGCGATCGCACCGAGGCGCAGCTCCTGCCAGCCGAACAGCAGGCCGATCAGCACGCCGAAGGCGGCGCTGCGGCCGCGAGCGAACGACTGGCTCGGCACGTTGACCCACAGCACGAGACCGAACAGGCACAGCGGCGGCGCGAGCGTCGGGATGATGTAGCGCCGTTCGGTGTCGATCAGCACGTAGCCGAGCGGATAGACGGCGATCCAGAGCCCGCACAGCCAAAGCAACAGGATGCTCCTGCCGTCGAACGGCAGCGCCGCGCCCCTGGCCAGTCGCCTCGCCCGTCGCAACCACGCCACGAGCGTCAGCAACAGCCCGCCGGCCATGTGCCCCATGACCCGCCCGCCGTTGCCGGCGATCAGCTTCAGCTGGTGCACGAAGTGCGACCACGACTGCAAGGGCGACCAGTCCAGCTCGAAGTGGAAGAACAGCACCCAGTGCAGCTGCAGCGGCGGGTTCCACATCGGGTCCTTGCCCTGCCACCCCGGGCCGACGTTGGCGTGGTGTGTCTTGCCGACCTCGGCGATCGTGAAGCGGCCGTAGTGTTCGCTGAGCACGGCGATCCACGGCGCCGCGACCGCCAGCAGCGCCAGCTCGCACAGCGCGCAGGTGCGCAGCCATTGCGCGCTCGACACGCCGTCGCCCCGTTCGCTGCACGCGCGGTCGTTGGCCAGGGCCCGCAGCAGCCACGACAGCACGGGAACCATCGGCACCAGGAACATCAGCAGGTACGCCTTGCCGAGGTAGGCCAGGCCGAAGCAGGCGCCGGCCAGCAGCGCGCGGCCAGGGGAATGCAGCGTGCGCGGCGCAGCGAGCACCGCCATGCCGGTGAACAGGCAGGCGTTGCCGACCAGGTCGGCGGTCACCATCGAACCGCTCCACACCACGGCCTGCAGCACCGCGCAGACCAGCAGCGCGGCGTGCACGAAAGCCCTGTCGCGCACCGGGGCGAGGCGGTTGCCGAGGCGGTGGATGGCGGCGATGTAGCACGCCCCGGCGGCGATCAACACACTGCGCGCGGCCACGACGTCGTCGAGGCCGAGCCACAGCAGCGGCACCATCAGCCACGACAACAGCGGCGACCAGCAGCCAGTGACGCTGGAGGACGCATCGGTGAGGACGAGGCGCGCGACGCTCGCGTACGACACAAGGTCGGCGTTGATCCAATCGCGCTGGCACCACGCAACCGCGATGGCAAGCGGCAGGTAGGCGAACAGGGCATTGCGCAAGGAGTGGCGGTGCGCTCCGGCACTCGCGGCGCCTGCGTCGTTGCGACCCGGCATGGCCCGGGATACTAGCCCGCATTGCTCACCAACCACCGCGTCCGAGTGCGCCGATTTCGTCGTCCAGCAAGGAGGGCGACCGAAGCGCGGCGGCGGGGCCTTCGACGCTGGCAGGAGCGCGAATACCACGCGAGCGCGGTTTGGCCGCCACACCCGGCGCCGTCTCCGGATGTTTGGCAGGCATGCTGACCTTCGCCGACCTCCTGTGCGCCCTCGCCGGCGTCCTGCTCCTGGGCATGAGTCTGACGGGCCGGAAGACGCGCGGCGAGAACCTGGTCGGCGCCCACCTGGTCGTCGGGCCGATCGCGATCGCGTTCGTGCTCGGTTCGGTGCTGATGCAGGTGGCTTCCCCCCTGCCGACGACCGCCGCGAACGTCGTGCTCGGCATCCTCTGGCCCGGTGTCATCGTCGGGACGACCTTCCTCCCCCTCGTGCCCTACGGCAGCACCCGGGCAGCGACGGCGAAAGGGGCGATGGTGCTGGTTGCGGGCGCACCGTTCCTGCTCGGTCACGGCGGCCGCGTGCACCCCGCACTGCCCTGGATTGGCGCCGGCGTGATGGCGATGGTCAGCCTGATCCCCACCTGGTGGGTGGTCGGCCACCGGATCCGCCGCCGGCTCGCCCCCTTGCTCCACCCGCGTCGCCGCAAGCAGCCGTCGGCGTGGGAACGCAACCAGGCGGATTGGCAACGTGGCGAGTGGCAGAAGGTGCCGGCCGACGCCTCGGTGCAGATGCTGCTCGGCCACGCCCGTTCCCTGGCGCCCGACGTGCGCGAAGCGTGCCATGCGCGACTCGCCGCGCACCCGGATCTCGAGCAAGACCTCGCGGCCGCGCTGCTCGGCGAGCAGCGCGGCAACGCGCTGTGGTATCTGACGGGCCACTACCCGCGGTCGCGCACGGTGTTCGCCGCACCGATCCGCGAGCTGCTCGCCACCCTGCGCGCAACCTGGCCGGCGCGGATGCGCGACGACCCGCATCCCCACCCGTGGACCGGCGACCTGATCCCGGCCCTCGACTGCGCGACCGCCGTGCTGCTGGCCGGCGGCGACGTGCGGGGCGAATTGCAGGCCTGGCAGCAGGAGCTGGCGTCGATGCCGAAGTTCGCAAGGCTGGCGAAGCAGATCGCGCGCTGGCTGAAGAAGGCCGGCTGACCGACGTCGGCCCCGTCAGCGCCATGGTCGCAGTCGCCCAGGGTTGGGCCGACCGCAGATGCCCGCCGCGCAGCAGACGGCGAAGCCGGCTCCGCGGCAACGGCAAGGGTCGGCAGGCCTTCGTCCGGTTGCACGCGGCACC
>CAYMRG010000164.1:0-10017 GCA_964392555.1 uncultured candidatus Brocadiaceae bacterium | reverse complement strand
GGGATCTGCCGCATGACGATGCCGCGCGCGCCCTTCTGCGTCAGGATGCTGACGCGGAAGCGGCACTTGGTGCCGTGCGCGAGGCCGAAGTCGGTCGTGCCGCCGCGCTGCAGCTCCTCCCAGTTGCGCGCCGGCGCGATCGCCTTTGCCATCGCCTCCGTGTCGGTCGGCTGCAGCACCGCGTCGCCGACCTCGACGAGATGGCCGCCGATGCGCAGCACCGGGCGCCGCCCCACCGAGACGTGCAGGTCGGAAGCGCCGCGTTCGAACGCGGCATCCATCAGGGCAACGATGTCCATGTCTCCTCGGCTCGGCGGTGGGGTCCGTAGTATCTGCGGGGTCTCACTGCGCCGCGACCACGCGCAGCAGTTCGGGGATCGTCGTCGTGCCGTCCATGACCTTGCGGACGCCGTCCTGCAGCAGCGTCGACATGCCGCCGGACTGCCACGCGTAGTCGCGCAGCCGCACCATCGGCTCGCCGCGGAAGGTCATCTCGCGCAGCGTCGTGTCCATCTGCAGCAGTTCGTAGATGCCGAGCCGGCCGCGGTAGCCGGTCTGCTCGCAGGCCGGGCACCCGCCGGGTTGGTAGAACGACGCCTCGGCGACGCGCGCCGGGTCGACGCCGATCGCGCGCAGCTCGGTCGGCGTCGGCCGGTACGGCTGGCGGCACTTCGTGCACAGCACGCGGACCAGCCGCTGCGCCAGCACCGCCTGCACCGACGCGGCGACCAGGAACGGCTTGGTGCCCATGTCGACCAGGCGGGTGATCGCCGACGGCGCGTCGTTGGTGTGCAGCGTCGAGAACACGAGGTGCCCGGTCAGCGCCGCCTGGACGGCGATCTCGGCGGTCTCGCGGTCGCGGATCTCACCGACCAGGATCACGTTCGGCGCCTGGCGCAGCATCGCGCGCAGGATCCGCGCGAACGTCAGACCGATCCGCGAGCGCACCTGGCACTGGTTGATGCCGCGGATGTTGAATTCGACCGGATCCTCGGCGGTGATGATCTTGACGTCGCTGCGGTTCAGCTCCTGCAGCGCCGCGTAGAGCGTCGTCGTCTTGCCCGAGCCGGTCGGCCCGGTCACCAGCACGATGCCGTTCGGCCGCGCGATGATGTTGCGGAACCGCTCGCGGTCGTCGCCGGCGAAGCCGAGCCCCTCGAGGCTCAGCAGGCCGCGTTCCTTGTCGAGCAGACGCATGACGATCGTCTCGCCGTGGCTGCCCGGCAGCACCGACGTGCGGATGTCGATGTCGCGCGCCGTGCCGCCGGCCTGGGCGCGGAACGAGATGCGTCCGTCCTGGGGCTTGCGCTTCTCGGCGATGTCGAGGCCCGCCATGATCTTCAACCGCGACGTCATCGGCAGCAGCAACGTCGGCTCGAGCGAGGCGACCTCCTTGAGCACGCCGTCGATGCGGTAGCGGATGCGCAACCGGTTCTGGAACGGCTCGACGTGGATGTCGCTGGCGCGCTGCTCGAGCGCTTCGTCGATGGTCTTGGTGACCAGCCGGATGATCGGTGCGTCGTCGCCCTCGCCAGCCGCCGCCGCCGCGCCGCGCGCCGCGGTGTCGCCGGTGGCCCCGCCGCCGGCAAGGTGGCGCCGCAGCGCCTGCTTCAGTGCCTGCGGCGGCATCAGCGCACACTGCACCTGGCAGCCCGCCAGGAACGACAGGTTGTCGGCGACGAAGGTCTTGAACGGATCGTCGATCGCGACCCAGAGCACGCCGTCCTTCAGCAGCACCGGCAGCGCTTCGTTCTGCTCGGCCTGCTCGGCGGGCACCTTCTTCAGCGCCTCGGGCTGGACCGCCAGCTTCTGCGGGTCGACGAACTTCAGGCCGAACGCCTTCGCCAGCGCGCGCCAGACCGCCGTCTCGTCGGCGAGGTTCAGCGCGACGAGGGTACGTTCGAGCGACGCACCGCGAGCGCTCGCGGCGGCCTCGGCTTTGGCGAGGCGTTCTTGGTCGACGACAGCGGCCTCGAGCAGGAGGCGCCGGAAGGTCTCGGAACTCAACGGCCGTGCGGTCTGGGAGGAGGGGCCGCTGAGTTATGCGCGATCGGCGCCACCGAGGGAAGCCCCGGCTCGACTACCGCTGCAGATCGGAAGTCGGCCGCGCCGCCACGGTCGGCTCCGCTCGCCAGGTGTCGACGGTCCCGAGGTGCGTCCGCACCCAGTGCAACAGGAAGCCGAACACCTGCGGATCGAGGCTGCCGTCGCCGGCGAGGTAGGCCGCGTAGTGGCCCGACAACTGGCGCTGCAACCGAGCGTGCACGTAGGCGTGGCGGTGCCGATCGAGGTCATGGGTGGCTTCGAGGTACAGCTCCTCGGCGGCGCAGTAACGGGCCACGGCCACCGTCAGCTCGGCGAAGGCAACGGCGATGCGCGAGGGATGGCACTCCTGCTCCGCGTAGCCGTGGAGCTGGTTCATCGCGGCCAGGAGTCCGCGTCTCAGGTCATCGAGGTGCGGCACCCCGGTGGCGAGCTGGGGATGCCATAGGAACAAGGGCATACAGGTGCCTCCAGCGTCCGGCATCGGTCGCCGGTCGCCCCTTCTGGAGAGGGAGCCCTCCCTACGGTGTTCTCCCTACCGCGGCGGCCGGCGCAGCCTTACGCTTCTCCACCCCTATGAAGCCCGCGATTGCCGACGGTCACGTCGTGACCATCCACTACAAGCTGACCCTCGACGACGGCTCGATCGCCGACAACTCGTTCGGCGGCGAACCCCTCGTCTACCTGCAAGGCTCGCACAACATCGTGCCCGGGCTCGAGCGCCAGCTGGCCGGCAAGAACGTCGGCGACAAGCTCGAGGTCGCGGTGCCGGCGACCGAAGGCTATGGCGAGTACGATCCGACCGCGGAGCAGACCGTGCCGCGCGGCCAGTTCCCCCCGAACATGGATCTGCAGGTCGGCATGGCGTTCCAGACCAGGGCGCGAACCGGCCAGGTGATGCCGGTGTGGATCCGGGCGATCAAGGGCGACCAGGTCGTCGTCTCGGCGAACCACCCGATGGCGGGCCAGACGCTGAACTTCTCGGTCGAGGTCGTCGACGTGCGCCGCGCCACCAAGGAAGAGAAGCAGCACGGGCACGTGCACGGCCCGGGCGGCCACCACCACCACTGATCCGGGCGCGGCGGCCTTCGCCTGGGGCCGGCCTTCGCCTGCGGCCTGCGTCAATCGCCGCGCAGGTGCGTGGTGTCGCCGAACACGCCGACCGCTCGTCCGACCGGTTCGTCGCCGCGGCACAGCTCGTAGCGACCTTCGCGCAACGGGCCGAACCGGACGACGCCCCGCGCATCGGCAGGTCGCCGCACCAGGCGGGCGACCAGGACCCGCACCAGGTCGTCGGCATCGGCCGGCACCAGGTGGAACGCGCCCGGCGCCGCGACCGCGACGACCAGTTCGCTGTGCGCCTCCGGGTCGCGACAGGCGACCGTGGCCGTCGGCCCGTCGATCGTGCAGGGCACCAGGGCGCCCTGGTCGGTCAGCAGCAGGTAGTCACCGGGCACCACGCCGCGGCACGTCACTCGGTCGTCGACGAGCTCGCCGAAGACGAGCGAGGTCGCCTGGCCGCGACCGACCAGCGCCGCCACCTTCGCGCCGCCGTGGTCGACCAACGTCATCTGCACCTCCGGCAAGCCGGCGAGCAAGGTCACGTCGCACGCCTCACCGGCGGCGACCTGGACGATCCACGGCGAGCCGACGGCGCCCGCGAGCTGCGTCGGCGCGTCGCCCGGCACGTAGAGCACGCGCGCACCGGCTTCGACGGCCGCGAACCCGAACCCGCCGGCCGCGTCGGTTCGCGCCGCGCGGCTGCGGTCGAGCCGCACCTCGGTGTCGGCGCAGGGCTGGCCGCGGGCGTCGAGCAGCCGTCCGCGCAGGCTGCCGAACGCCGGCAGAACGATGGCGTGCGCTTCGGCCGCGGCGACCGTTCGCGGCGAGTAGTCCGGGTGCCACGCGGTCACGTGCGTCGCGGTGGTCGCCAGCGTGAACGCACCCCGCGCGTCGGTGCGCACGCCGTCGCCGAGCCGCTCGCCACGGAACGGCTTGCCCGGTTCGTCGCCACGCGCACGCCGCTGCGAACCGGCGACCACGAGCGCATCCACGATCGGGAGGCCCATGGCGTCGGTGACGATGCCGGCCAGTTGCGCGCCGCGCCGGCAAGCCAGCTCGATCTCGGCGACGTCGCCGGCGCGCAGCGAACGGCGCTCGCTGGCCGCGGTCTCGCCGAGCAGGTCGACTTGCACGCGCCAGGCCGATTGCGCGTCGCCGAGGGCGACGTCCTGCTGCAACACGCCGGTCGTCGTCGCACCGCCGGCGGAACTGCCGGCGTACGGCTGACCCGCCTCTGGCCAACCGCTGCCGTCCGCCGGCACGTGGATCGCGCAGCGGAATGCGGTCAACGGCTCTCCGGTGGCGAGGTCGCGGGCCCGCACGACCAGCCGGGCCGTCGGCACCGCCTGCACGGCGACGAGCGCAGCCGTGGCCGGCGCGACGAACCGCGGCATCACCGGCTCGGCGTGGCGCCAATGCGGGTCGTCGACGGTCACGCCGACCTCGGTGCCCGCGGCGACCGCGACGGCGAACGCACCATCGCGCGCACTCGCGAGCGACTCCGTCCGCGTCCACTGGTTCGGGTCGCCACTGGGATGCGGACCGACCCACACCATCAACCGGACGCCTTCCTGCCCCATGCCGTCGCCAGCGACGACCCGACCGGCCACTCCGGTCGGCACCGCCGGCTGCACCTCCGGGATCGCCTCGCGGACCACTTCGTCGGCGCTCGGCGCGGACGTCGGCCTTGCCGTAGCCGTGACCCGGGCAGCCGCGCCGCTCGCCGGCGCCACCTGGCAGCCGCCCGGCAGGAACGGCACGACCGCCAGGGCTGCCACGCCGAGCGCCAGCAGCCACTTGCCAGCCAGCATCGCCGCCGTGGCCGCGACGGCAGGACTCGGCTGCGGCACCCCGGCAACCAGCGCGAGACCCGCGCGCCACGCACCGCGCGGCGCCCGCCGCTCGAGGCTCGCGCGCAGCAGTTCGCGGGCACGGCGCAGGCGCGTCTTGACCGCAGCTTCGCCGGCCGCCATGCGCACCGCGATCGCCCGCGGCGGCAGGTCCTCGTAGTAGTGCAGGTGGATCGTCGTCCGATACGGCTCGGGCAACGCCGCGACCGCCTCGGCCACGAACACGACCAGTTCCTGCTGGCCAACCACATCGACGGTCGCCGCCTGCACACGCCCGGCTTCGCCCACCCGGGCCTCGCGCGCCGCGCGCCGCGTGTCGCCCCGCCGCCAGCGTCCCGCCGCGCGACGGGCCACGGCGGCGAGCCACCCGCGCACGGCCGCGGCCTGCTGCGGTGGCCGCTCGAGCGCCGTCACCAGGGTCTGCTGCACCAGGTCATCGGCCCGTTCGGCGCGTACCAGGCCACTCGCCAGCCGGCGCAGGTAGCCGCTGTGCGCGGACAGGAGTTGGTCGAGGGAATCGGTCCGGGAATCGGTCATGGCTGCTCCAGAGAGCCCGCCCCCCTTCACCCCGCGCCACGAAATCCGACGGCGGACGTCGGCCCACTACTGCGGCAGCTTGGCCGTGAACGCCGCCGGGTCCTTGGCGAACTTCGCCTTGCACTTGTCGCAGCAGAAACCGACCTTCTTGCCGTCGTGGTCGAGCGTGATGCCGGCCGTGATGTCCTCACCGCTGACCGGACACTTGGCGTTGATCGGTGCCGTGGCAGCGGCCGCCGCCTTCTGCTGCGCGACCTCGGCCGCGGCAGCCTGCAGGCGCGTCTCGGCGTAGTCGCCACGGTCGATCGCGAGCCCGGTCAGCTTCGCCTGCAGCAGCGCGCAGCACGGCGCGGTGACCGCGGTGCGCCAGACGTAGAGCTTCTGCAGCGCGGTCGCATCGACCAGATGCACCAGCGCCGCGTCGGTGATCGCGGTGCCGTAGGCGTTGAGCACGGCCAGTTGCGGCAGCTTCGCTACCGCGGCGATGCCGGCATCGCCGACCTTGGTCTCGGCCAGCGACAAGCGCTGCAGGTTGGCGAAGGTCGCGACGTCCGCGAGCGCCGCGTCGGTGATCGCGGTGTGCGCGAGGTCGAGCCAGACCAGCTCCGGCGCCAGCGGCCGCAACAGCGCGACCTCGGTGTCGCCGACCTTGTCGCGGAGCAGGGCCAGGGTCGCCCGCAGGGCCCGCGTGTCGTTGGCGACCTTCTGCACGACGAAGCCACGCTGCTGCAGGTCGGCGACCGCGGCGTCGATCGCGGCGCGCGCGTCGGCCGACAACTCGGGCAGTGCAAACTTCGCCTTCGGCAGCTCCTGCGCGGCCAGCGCCTTCTGGATCACGGCGTCGCCGTCGTCGGGCCACACCGCGCCGGCCGCCACCCAGGCCGTCATCGTCGCCTGCTGCGCGGCCGTCAACGCGCCGCCCTTCGCCGGCATCAGGTCCTCGTCGTCGGCCGCCAGGCCGAGCCGACGGATCATCTCGCTCTTCGCCGCATCGCCGGCGACGATCACCGGCTCGCCGCTGTCCGCTTCGGCAAACGCGTGCGCCTTCGTGTCGAGCCGCAACTTGCCCTTCTGCTTCTGCGGCCCGTGGCACTCGACGCAGCGGCCGACCAGGATCGGCGCGACGTCGTTCGCGAAGTCGACCTTGGGCGCACTCTCCTGGGCGACCAGCAGACCGGACCAGACGAAGGCAATGCAAAGGGCGATCGGGCGCATCCGCCGATCATCGCCGGGGCCGCACCAAGCGCAAGCGGTCCCGCCCAGTCCGCCCATCGCCCAAAGGGCGTCGACCCCGCACCAGGCGCCTCTCCTCTCCCCTCTTCTCCTCTCTTCTCTTCTCCTTCTGTCCTCTTTCTCTGCCTCTGCTTCTGGCTCTGGTTCTGGTTCTGGTTCTTCTCTGTGATCTCTGTGTTCTCTGTGTTTATTCCTTCTGTGGTTTTCTTCTTCCTCCAAGAGAAGAAGAAGAAGAAGAAGAAGAAGAAGGATTAAACACAGAGAACACAGAGACCACAGAGAAGAAGCAGAAGCAGAAGCAGAAGGAGAAGAAGCGGAAGAGAAGAGAAGAGAAGAGAAGAGAGGACGGGGGAAGATCAGCGGCGGCCGGCGCGCACGTCGATGCCGGCGGCGAGGAAGGTGTCCTCCATGTGGTTGAGCACGGAGCGGACCCAGCTGCGCTTCTCGGGGTAGCTGCCGGGGAAGAACGAGCGCTTGAAGCCGTAGATGAGGACGTCCTTGAGCGCGCGCGGGTCGAGGCCGAAGGCGTCGACGGCCTTCTCGACCTCGTCGGTCATCGTCGTGCGCGAGACGAGTCGGTTGTCGGTGCAGAGGGTCACGCTGCAGCGTGCCTCGCGCATCTTCTTGAACGGGTGCTTCTTCAGGTTGTCGCGCAGCTCGGGGATCGTCTGCTGGTTGCTGGTCAGACAGACCTCGAGCGTGATGCGGCGGTCGGCGACGTAGCGGGCGATCTTGTCGATGTAGCCCTTCTTGTCGGTGATCGACGCGTCGCGGATGTGCTTCTGGCTGAACAGCCAGGTGCCGTGGCCGATGCGGTCGGCGTGGCAATCGGTGATCGCCTGGAAGATCGACTCCGGCCCGTAGTCCTCGCCGGCGTGCACGGTCTTGCCGAGGAAGTGCTCGTGCGCGAGCTGGTAGGCGGCCTGGTGGTCCTTGGCGGGGAAGCCGCGCTCCTGGCCGGCGAGGTCGAAGCCCACCACCGGCAGGCCCTCCTCCTCGACCGCGGCGACCGCGGCGCGCGCCAGCTCGAGCGACGCGAGCGAATAGATCTCCTCGGCCGGCGCGGTCGGCAGCGCTTCGAAGTAGGCGCGGTAGTGCTCGCTGAACACCGGCAGGAAGAAGCGCAGCGCGCAGACGATGACGCCGGCCTCGAAGCGCGGCACCATACCCGCGGCGACCTCGGGCGCCTGGTTGATCTCCTGCTTGGCGCGCTCGAGGCCGCGGCAGACCGCGCGCAGCACCTCGCGGACGCGGAAGTCGCCGCGCACGTGCAGCTGCGGCGCGAACCGCACCTCGATGTAGAAGACGTTCTCGCGGCGGCAGTCCCAGCACAGCTCGTAGGCCGCGCGTTCGAGCGATTCGGCGTCCTGCAGGCAGGCGACCGTGAACTCGAAGCCCTTCAGGTACTCGGGCAGGTTCTGGTAGGCGCGCTTGAAGACGAGCTTCAGCAGGCCCTCGGGCGTGGCGCTCGGCAGCGCGACCTTGTGCTGGCGCGCGAGATCGATCAGCGTCTCGAGCCGCAGGCTGCCGTCGAGGTGCAGGTGCAGGTCCGACTTCGGCAACTTGGCGATCAGATCGCGGGTGATCGTCGGCTTCGGCATGCGCGCGATCATGGATCGGCGAGGTCGCTGCGGCAAGCGCGCGGCGCGACGGTAGGCTTCGCCGCCGTGGCAGCGGCCTGGCACCTCCTGACCGACGATCCCGACGAGCGCGCGCGGTTCGCCGACCTCGCGCGCGTGCTGGCGCTGCCCGGCCAGCCCGCCGGTCCGCCGAACCGCCTGCGCTCGGTGCGCCGGCTCGACGGCGCCGTGCCGACCTTCCTGAAGACGTTCACGGCGACGCAGTGGCAGAACCGGCTGCGCTTCGCCACCTCGCGACCGCGCGCGCGCGACGACGCCGAACGCGAATGGCGCGTCACGGCGGCGCTGCGCGAGGCCGGTTTCGCGGCGCCGCGGCCGCTCGCGACCGGCCGCGACGGCAGGACCAGCTACTACCTGTGTGCATCGCTGCCGGGGCGGGCGCTGGTCGACCTGCTGGCCGAAGGCGCCGTCGACGCGCGGCTGCGGGCGGCCGTGGCCAGGCACTGCGGCACGCTGCTCGCTGCGGGATTCCGGCTGCCGGACCTCAGCGCCGACCACGTGTTCGTCGAGGCCGACGGCGGCGGCTGGCGGTTCGGCGTGCTCGACCTGCACAACGGCGCGCTCGGCGCGCGCGGGCGGCCGCCACGGCAGGTGCTGGTGCGCGTGCTGCGGCGGTTCGCGCGCTCCGTGCGCCACCTGCCGGTGCGCAAGGACCAGGCACTGCGCTTCGCGGCGCGCCTGCTGCGCGCCGCCGGGCTGCCGCGCCGCGACCGCCGCATGCTGCTGCGCCGCCAGCCGCCGTTCGCAACCGCGGCGCGTTACGAGGTGCCCGGCAAGAGCGCCGCCTACGCCGAACGCAACCCGCGCCGCGCCGCGCGCGAGCTCGACCTGCTGCGCGCGGTCTGGCCCGGCCGCCGCGGCGAACGGGTGCTCGACCTGCCGTGCGGCGCCGGTCGGCTGCTGCCGTTCCTGCGCGAACACGGGCACCCGATCGTGCAGGCCGACGGCGCGTTCGCGATGCTCGCCGAAGCCGGGCGCCGCGGCGACGACGCCGCGCTGCGCGTGCAGGCCGATGCGCTGCAGTTCCCGTTCGCCGACCGCGCGGTCGACGGCGTCGTGATGTTCCGTTTCCTGCACCACCTCGCCAACGCCGATGCGCGGGCCGCGATCGCCGAGGCCTGCCGCACGGCGCGCCGCTTCGTCGTCGTCAGCTTCTTCCACCCGTGCAGCGCCCACCACCTGAGCCGGCGCCTGCGCCGGCTGTCCGGCCGCGGCGCGACGCGCCACGCCAGGACGCTGCGCCAGATCCGCGCCGACTTCGCGCGCGCCGGTTTCACGCTCGCCGCGCACGCCGCCGACCTGCCGTTCGCGCGCGACCTGTGGCTGGCGAGTTTCGTCCGCGCATGACCCGCCGCTGGTGCGGGACGCGCTCGTTCGGTACGACTCCGGCGTGAAGTCGCCGCTGCACGTCGCCATCGCCGTCCTGTGCGGCACCGTCGGCGGACCGGCCAGCTACGGCCGCCGCCTCGTCGCGGCGCTCGCGGCGCGCGGCGACCTGCGGCTGTCGGTGCTGACCGACCGCCCGGAGCTGTTCGCCGGCGCCGGCGTCGAGGTCGTCGACCTGCCGATGCGCGGCGGCCACGACCGGCGGCGGTGGCAGCCCGTGGCCCAGCCGCGCGCCCAGCGCGCGCTGGCGCCCCACGGCAACCACC
>CAYMRG010000163.1:2698-10047 GCA_964392555.1 uncultured candidatus Brocadiaceae bacterium | reverse complement strand
CTCACGCTCCCGGCCTTCACGGGCTACGCGCACCCGGACGCCGACGCGATCGAGCGCAACGCGAACGATGGGTCCGTGCCGCGTTGCGCCGGCAAACTCACCTTCTACGTCCGCATCGCGACACCGGGCGACCTCTCCCCGTTCCTGTCGCGGCTGGCGAACGCGCCGGCGCAGCAGCTGCACCTCGCCTGGTTCGAGCATCCGGGCGATCGCGGCGGCGAGACGACGTGCGAGGCACCCGCCTCCACGGCCGCGGGCGACCTCTCCTTCGGCACGTGGACGCTGCCGCGGCCGGGCACCTACCGGCTCGAGCTGACGGCAGGCGACGGGTCGGACCTTCATCAGCTCGCGGCGCTTCACCTTCGCGGCCCGGCCGCCGCCGGCGCGCAGGCGAACACGGCCGAACGGCGCAACGCGTCCTCGGTCCACCTGGGCTACGACATCCCGCGCGAGTCGCGCGACGACGTGCAGTGGTTCTACTGCGAACTGACCGCGCGCACGGACCCGCTGTGGACCTACTACATGGCGACGGGCTGGCAGCGGGGCTACTTCGGCATGCAGGTCAACTCGGCGACGGAGCGGCGGGTGATCTTCAGCGTGTGGGACGCGGGCAACGAGGCAACCGACCGGAGCAAGGTCGGCGACGACGACCGGGTGCAGCTCGTGGCCAAGGGCGAGGGCGTGGTGGCGGAGGGCTTCGGGCACGAAGGGACGGGCGGGCACAGCCACGTGGTGCAGGACTGGCACGTGGGCGAAACCTGCCGCTTCCTGCTGCACGCGCGGCTCGACGGCACGCACACGATCTACACGGGCTGGTTCCGCTTCGGCGACGCGACCGACTGGACACTGGTGGCGAGCTTCCGCGCGCCGAAGGACGGGCAACTGCTGCGCGGGCTCTACTCGTTCGCGGAGAACTTCAGCGGGGCGAACGGCGACGCGCGGCGCGAGTGCGAATACGGCAACCTCTGGCTCGGGACGGCCGGCGGCGCATGGCTGCCGGTGACGAGCGCGAAGTTCTCGCACGATGCGACCGGCGACACGATCCGGCTCGATCGCGGCGGCGGCGTGCGCGAGGACCGCTTCTTCCTCGCGCACGGCGACTTCGCGTGCGCGACGACGCGCGGCGGGACGCGCTTCACGCTGGCCGACGCACCGGCGCGGCCGACCGTCCTCGATCGACTGCCGACGCCGCCGCAGTGAACGCTCAGCTCGCCGCTGCGGCCGCGGCCGCGCGCTGCTGCGTCAGGTGGGCCGCGGCATTGGCGGCGAGCAGCAGGTTGGCGGCGTCGCGGTCGCCTTCGTAGTGGCGATCGCGCGGTCGTCCAGCCATCCCGGTCAGGAACGCCGTGCCGCAGGCGAGGCTGAAGCTCGTCACCGGGCCGATCGCCCCCAGTTCGCGGCGCAGGTGCGCCCGATGCTCGCGCACACGCTCGATCGTCGTCGCCGGCGGCTCGTCGAGCAGACACAGCATCGCCAGTTCGTCGCGGTCGCAATCCCACATGGCGACGCCGTCCGCGGTGAAGCCGCGGTCCAGCGCCACGAAGCGGGTGACGACCTCGCTCTCGCTGCCGCGCGCCAGCGCCAGCACGTGGGACGCCGTCTGCACGCCGTCGCGCGCCGGCATGCCGGCCTGGCGCAGGCCGGCATAGATCGTCTCGATGCGCGGGGCGAGGTACCCCAGATCGCCACCGTGCACGACCAGCAGCGCGCACGCCGGCAGATCCTCGGGTCCGGTCAGCCACCAGTGGTGTGTCTTCATCGCCGCATAGATCTCGGCGAGGCGCGCGACGTCCTGCGCCGACGTCGCGCCGGCGAGCCGCAGCATCGCCGCAGCGATCCAGCCGTGGTCGACGGCGCGGCGCAGGCCGGCCTTGCGGAACCGTTCGCGCAGCTCGTGGCTCTCGGTGACGAACGTTCGCGGCTCGATGCCGGCGGCGATGGCCTGCGCCGCCAGGACCAGGCGCAGCGACGTGCGCAGCCCGCTGAACCACGAAGCGTCGGCGACGACCGCGTCGGCGGCGGCGCGCACCCGCTGGGTGAGCGCGACCGACGGCTCGGGCGCGAACATCAGCGCCATCGCCGAGTAGCGAAGGACCGTGCGGTCGTCGAACCAGCGCCGATCGGCGAGCAAGGCCTTGGCGATGTCGACGAACAACGGGAGGATGTGCGGAGCGGATGTCACGCGCGCGAACGTAGCGCCCCGCCCCCCGTCCTTGCACTCCCTCACACCCCCATGACCACCTCCCAAGGCCCCTGGCCCGGCAAGTTCGTCTGGCACGACCTCATGACCACCGACGGCGCCAAGGCCGTCGCCTTCTACCAGGCGCTGTTCGGCTGGCAGATCGAGTCGCGGCCGATGCCCGGCTGCGTCTACCACATGATCCACCTGCCGCCGGGCCCGATGGGCGGCATCATGCAGGAGAAGGTGCCGGTCTCGAACTGGCTGCCCTACCTCGCGGTCACCGACGTCGACGCGACGTTCGCCAAGATCAAGCAGCTCGGCGGCAAGGCGATCGTCCCGCCGACCGACATCCCGCAGACGGGCCGCTTCGCGGTCGTCGTCGATCCGTTCGGCGGGCACTTCGCGATCTACAAGGGCAACCCGGGCATGCACGGCCTCGACCCCAGCGCGATGGTCGAGGGCCGCATCTGTTGGAACGAGCTGATGACGACCGACCTCGCCGGCGCGCAGAAGTTCTACAGCGAGGTGTTCGGCTGGCAGCCGCAGCCGATGCCGATGGGCGACGGCGGCACCTACCACCTGCAGATGCTCGGCGGAAGCCAGGCGGCCGGCCTGATGAAGCACCCGCAGCCTGGCGCGCCGAGCCTGTGGGCGAGCTACTTCTTCGTCATGGACCTCAAGCACGCGACGATCCGCGCCAAGGAACTCGGCGCGACGGCGATGATGGAGAACACGCCGATCCCGGGCATCGGCGCGTTCTCGGCGCTGCTCGATCCGACCGGTGCGTTCTTCGCGCTGTTCGAACCGGTGATGCCGGGCGCCGGCGGCGCCGACTGCCAGGGCTGAGGCGGACCGCGGCCCGTTCACCGCACTCACGCCCCCCACTCCGCCGCATCCCCACCCGGCGGTGATCGCGCCAGCGCCAGTTCCAGCGCTCGCTTCGACAACCCCATCGCTGAGAGCACCCGCGCGATCGACTCCGGCAGGCCTCGGGACATCTTGATCGCTCCCGGGGTGCACCACCCCGGCCTCTGCGGGTGATGCGAACTGCCCGATCGAAATCCGTCACGCCGGTTTCCGCACGCCGGTTTCCGCACGCCGGTTTCCGCACGCCGGTTTCCGCGTCACGCGCCGCGCCGCCCGACGTTCGTCCCGCCGAGGTACTCCATGCTCACCCGTCCCGGGGCACTCGTCCTGTCGCTTCTTCTCGGCCTCTCGACCGTCGACCACGCCGCGGGCCAATGCGGGCTCGAACTGTCCGCGGCTTCCCCGCAGGCGGCGCTCGTCGGTACTGGCGAGTGCTTCACGACGTGGGACCCCGATGGCACGGGTCCGTTGCCCGCGCTCCTCGTCACCGGCGGTGAAAACCTGACCGCAGGAAGCCTGGTTGCGCGACAACGCGTGATCGCGTGGGACGGGGCGGCGTGGCAGTCGATCGGCGACGGACCGGGCACGTCGGGCGCCGTGAGAGCGCTGACCTCGTGGAACGGGCTGCTCGTCGCCGGTGGCAACTTCAGCGGCGGCGGCAACACCAACATCGCGACCTGGAATGGTGTGGCATGGCAACCTCTCGGCACCGGCCTGGCGACGATCGTGACCGCCCTCTGCGTCTGGAACGGCCTGCTCGTGGCGGTTGACCAAGGCGCGATCCGCACCTGGAACGGCGTCGCGTGGACGACCCTGCCATCGCCGCCAGTGATGTACCCGAACGCGATCGTCTCCTACCAAGGCCTCCTGTGCGTCGGCGGCTATGGCCCGACCGGGGCGGGCGGCGCGCTCGCGCGCTGGAACGGCACGACCTGGCTCGCGCCGATCCTCGCGCAGAACCCCATCGAGTGCCTCGCGGTGCGATTCTCCCTCGCCATTGGAGGCACGGACGTGCTGTACGCGGGCGGCGCCTTCACCAGCATCAACGGCACCCCCGCGGCACACATCGCTTCGACGTCGGGTGGCGCCGCGTTCGCGTGGAGCCAAGTCGGCGGCGGGTTGCCGAACACGTGTAGCAGCCTGCATGTCCACCCGCTGGGCCTGACCGGCACCGTCGTCGTCGCGACCGTTAGTAACTCCCCGGCCCCGCTGCAGCTCAGTGGTGGATCCTTCGTCCCCATGGGCTCCGCGAACATCGACAAGTTGATCCGCCACGCCGGCAGCTACTTCGCCTTCAGCGACTCCAACGACGACCTTCTCCTGCAGTACGACGGTGCGAACTGGAACCCGGTGCACGGGCCCGGCCTCCTCGGCATCGTGCGCGCGGCCACGCAACTCGGCAGCGACTCGATCTTGGGCGGCAGCTTCGGCACCATCTCGGGCGTCCCGATGAACCACGTGGCCCGTTGGAACGGCACGACGTTCCAACCGCTCGGTGCGGGATTCGTCGGCAACAGCGTCGACGCACTTCTCACACTCGGCAACGGCGACGTGATCGCCGGCGGCGACTTCACGGCATCCGGGGCCACGGCGACCAGCCGGATCGCACGGTGGAACGGCACCGCGTGGAGTGCCCTCGGATCCGGCACGAGCGGCCAGGTCCTCGCGCTCGCTCGGCTGCCCAACGGCGACGTGATCGCGGGCGGCACGTTCACCTCGGCTTCGGGCGTGACCGCCAACAACGTCGCGCGGTGGAACGGCAGCGCGTGGTCGGCACTCGGCACCGGGATGAACGGCGCGGTGCGCGCGCTGGCCGTTCGCAGCGACGGCCGGCTGTTCGCGGGCGGCTCGTTCACGATCGCGAGTGGCGTCACGTGCAATCGGATCGCGCAGTGGAACGGAACGGCGTGGCTGCCCGTCGGGACGGGATGCGACAACACCGTGCACGCGCTCGCCGCACGCGCCCCGGCCGAAATCGTCGCGGCAGGTGAGTTCACAACCGCCGGCGGTGTCGCGTCCCAGCAGTGTGCGCGATGGACCGGCTCCGTTTGGGTCGGCATGAGCATGGGCTCGAGCCCGCTCTTCCCCCGCGCGATCGCGGTCCTCCCCACCGGGAACGTGATCGCCGGTCGCGGACCGACCGGGTCTCAGGCCTCGGGCCTCGCATATTGGAACGGCGGCGCTTGGACCACGATCGGAACCGGGCTCACGGGTCCCCCATCGGCGGCGTATCTACCGACAGTGCACACGATCGTGCATGCGTCGGACAGCAGCCTGTTGCTCGGTGGCGACTTCGTGGTGGCCGACGGCGAAGCCACGGGCAGCCTTGGCGTCGTGTCCACGCCGTGCCCTGCCACCGCGAGTGCGTATGGCTCGGGCTGCAGCAGCGCTGCGGGCGTGCTGTCGCTCGCCGCCGACACGCTGCCCTGGGTCGGCACTTCGTTCCGGACCACGACGACCGGCACGGCAACGGGCTCGCTGTGCCTCGGGGTCATCGGGCTCACGCAGCTGTCGATCCCACTGCCGTCGCTGCTGCCCGAAGGCCAGCCGGGCTGCTCGCTGCTGACTGCGCTCGACGTCATTCTCCCGCTCGCGACCGGGTTCGGCACTGCGAGTTCGTCCTTCGAACTAGCCAACGACCCGTCGCTGATCGGCGCGCCGTTCTTCCAGCAGACGATCCCGCTCGAGTTCGACGCACTTGGCGCCATCACCGCGGTGCGCAGCTCGGATGCACTCGCGCTCGTGATCGGCACCTTTTGAGCCCGCCGGACCTGGCGGCGCCGCACCTCGCGAGAACGTGCGTCACAGGTGGCCCGGTGTGTCGTTCCGCCGAACGGGCAGAGCCCGTTCGGCGGATCTCGTTCCAGGGTTCGCCTGTGCGCTCTACGTGGGCGAGTCTTGGTGATCGCGACGGACAGCATCACCCATAACGGCAACCTCACCTGCTTCGAGTCGACGTTCGGCACCTGCTGCAGCAGCACGGCGAGCCTGCTTACCCGGGTGCCCGCTGCTCGGGTCGCTCGACATCGCGCTGCTGCAGACGAACGGCCCGGCCAACAGCGTTCCGCCATCCGCGGCAGCAACGCGCTGTCCCTCGTGATCGGCTCGCTGTAGCCGCGGCATCCCTCCTTCGCTCCCACGCGGGTTTTCGCGTCACAGCACCCGTTCGATCTCGTTTGCCGCAGCAAGATGCCCATGTCGTCGAAACTCGCCCTGCTCGTCCTTCTGCCGTTCACGCTGGATCCGGCCCACGCGCAGTGCGCACTCGACGGAGCTGGCCCACCACAACCCCATCTGACGGGCTTCGCCCTCTGCTCGACGGTGTGGGATCCCGATGGCGCAGGGCCGCTGCCGCAGCGCCTGGTGGTCGGTGGTAGCTATCTGCTCGCCGGCACGCAGGTTAGCGGCAGCGAGAGGCGCGTCATGACCTGGGACGGCAGCACCTGGGAATCGCTCGGCACGGGGCCCGGAAACAACATCGCGGGCGGTGTCTCGAGCTTGATCACGTTCAACGGTGAGCTGATCGCGGGCGGCAGCTTCACCAGCGCCGGCGGGCCGAACTACATCGCGCGGTGGGACGGGTCGGCCTGGCAATCCCTGGGGACCGGCTTTCCGACCAAGGTCGGGCAGATGGCGCTCTGGAACGGCAACCTCGTCGTGGCCGGATTCACCGGGTCCGGTACCACTTCGTCGCCGGTCCTCGGCGTGTGGAACGGCACCACCTGGAGCACCCTGCCGGCGCCGCCCGCGCTCGACACGCCGTCGGCAATGGTCTCGTTCAAGGGCGAACTGATGGTCGCGGGTGCCCAGCACCTGCCCCTCATGACGCAAGGCGTACTCGAGCGATGGAACGGATCGTCGTGGGCGACCACGATCACCACGAGCGGCGGCATCGCTTCGATGGCCGTGCGGGTGAACCTCGCGGTCGGTGGCTCGGACACGCTGATCGTCGGCGGGTTGTTCACGAATCTCGGCGGCACGGCGGTCACCAACGTCGCACGGACGAACGGCGCGCCTTCCTTCGCCTGGAGCTCGATCGGCGGCGGCCTGTCGAGCCCGTGCGCGTCGTTGCTCGTGCAGAACGCCGGCCTCAACTACACGGTGATCGCGCTCACCACGAGCTCCATGGCCCCGGTGATGCGCTACACGACCCAGAGCGGCACCTGGACGTCGATCGGCGGTCCCTCGTCCTCCGACATCGTGCTGTACGCCGGCAGCTACCACGCCCTGCTCGCCAGCGGAGCCGGCCCGCACTGCGAGCGCTACATCTCCGCGGAGGACGTGCCGCCCGCCCGCAAGC
>CAYMRG010000163.1:0-2688 GCA_964392555.1 uncultured candidatus Brocadiaceae bacterium | reverse complement strand
ACAACGGTTCGCAGTGGTTGCCCGTGCTGGGTCCCGGCATCGACGGCTTCGTCAACGCCGCGACTCGGAGCGGTAATGACACGGTGATCGGCGGCACCTTCGCGAAGATCTCCGGCGTCGCGATGAACGGCATCGCGCGATGGGACGGCAGCACGTTCACGCCGCTCGGCACCGGTATGGTCGGCTCCAGCGTCGACGCCCTCGTGACGCTCGACAACGGCGACATCGTCGCTGGCGGCAACTTCGCCGGGGCAGGCGGCGTGGCGGTGAACCACGTCGCGCGCTGGAACGGCTCGACGTGGTCGGCGATGGGCAACGGCTTCGACGCACCCGTCCACGCACTGTGCCAGATGCCGAACGGCGACGTGATCGCGGGTGGTTCGTTCACGCAGGAAGTGGGGGCACCCGTGTTGTGCAGCCACGTCGCGCGGTGGAACGGCTCGTCGTGGTCACCGATGGACTTCGGGATGAACGACGATGTGCTGGCTCTCACCGTCCGCAGCGACGGCACCCTGATCGCGGGCGGCCGCTTCACGCAGACGATGAGCACGATGTTCTCGCTCTACCACGTGGCCCGATGGACCGGCACGCAGTGGGCCGGGCTCGGCGCCGGCATGAACGCGCCGGTGCACGGCCTCGCGGCGCGGCCGAACGGCGACGTCGTCGCGGTCGGCGAGTTCACGCAGGCGAGCCTGCAGAACGTGGATCGCATCGCGCGGTGGAACGGCAGCTCCTGGGTTTCGATGGGCGCGTCCAGCGTCGCCCCCGGGGCCGTGCGCGCCGTGCACGCACTGGCGAACGGTGACATCCTCGCCGGGCGCGGCTTCCACCTGCCGAGCAGCCCCTGGGCCGGCATCTCGCGGTGGAACGGCTCGACGTGGAGCGACTTCGGCTCCTTTGCCCTGCTGGACCCCTACCCGTCTACGCCCGAGTTCCGCACGATCGTCCAGGGGGCAGACGGCGCCCTGGTAGTCGGCGGCGTCTTCAGCGAAGCGGATTTCACCATGGCCTGGTCGCTCGCTTCGCTCCGATCGACCTGCATGCCGACTGCCGCGAGCTACGGCAGTGGCTGCAGCAGTGCGTCGGGCCCCTTGTCCATCACCGCGGACACCCTGCCGTGGATCGGCAGTGCGTTCCGCGCGACGACGACCGGCGTCGCCGCGAACTCGATCTGCCTCGGGATCATCGGGCTGTCGCAGCTGTCGATCCCGTTGCCAGCCCTGCTGCCCGAAGGCCAACCCGGGTGCTCGTTGCTCGTGTCGCTCGACATGGTGCTCACGCTGGCGCCAGGCCCCGGCACCGCGAGTTCGTCGTTCGCACTCGCGAACGATCCGTCGCTGATCGGCGTGCCATTCTTCGAGCAGACGATCCCGTTCGAGCTCGACCTCGCGGGCGCCCTCACCGCGGTGCGCGGCAGCAACGCGCTCGCTCTCGTGATCGGCACGCTGTAGCCGCTTCCACCTCGCGCGCGCCGCAGCCCGGCGCGCCGAGCATGTGGGCCAGCCTGCCAGGGCTGAGGCAGACCGCGGCAGGACGGCCGGGACGCCGCCCACGCGGCGGCGCGCAAACCGGCAATTCGGCCCGTGGGGTCGCCGTTGCCCTTTTCCGCCGCGCGGCGCTCCCCTACCGTTGCACCCCCCCATGACGTCCGCCATCGACCCGATCCGCCTCCGCGACGCCGGCCAGAAAGCCGTCGCGGGAGGCATGCTGACCGCCGACGAAGCGCTGCTGCTCTACCGCGGCCTCGACCAGCCATCGCTCGGCCTGCTCGCCCACGACGTCCGCCTGCGGCTCAACCCGCCGCACGCCGACGGCAAGGTGCGCGTCACCTACATCGTCGATCGCAACATCAACCCGACCAACGTCTGCGTCACCGACTGCGGCTTCTGCGCGTTCTACCGCCGCCCGGACGACAAGGAGGCCTACGTGCTGTCGCGCGAGGTCATCTACCAGAAGGTCGACGAGCTGGTGGCGAAGGGCGGCATCCAGCTGCTGCTGCAAGGCGGCCACCACCCCTACCTCAAGACCGAGTGGTTCGCCGAGCTGTTCGCCGACCTCAAGGCCCGCTACCCGCAGGTCTGGATCCACGGCATGAGCCCGCCCGAGATCACGCACCTGAGCCGCCTCGAGAAGCGGCCTGTGATCGACGTTCTGCGCGACCTCAAGGCCGCGGGCCTCGACTCGATCCCCGGCGGCGGCGCCGAGATCCTCGTCGAGCGCGTTCGCCAGGTGATCGCGCCGAAAAAGGCGACGACCGACCAGTGGCTCGAGGTCTACCGCCAGTGGGCGAAGCTCGGCGGCAAGGGCTCGGCGACGATGATGTTCGGCCACGTCGAGACCGACGCCGAACGCATCGAGCACATGACGCGCATCCGCGAGCTGCAGGCCGAGACCGGCGGCGTGTTCACCGCGTTCATCCCGTGGACCTACCAGCCCGACCACACGCCGCTCGGCACGCAGCTGCTCGCCGAGCGCGGCGGGCAGAAGGCGACGGTCGCCGAATACCTGCGCACGCTGAGCCTCGCGCGCCTCTACCTGCAGAACGTCCGCCACGTGCAGTCGAGCTTCGTCACGCAGGGCATGAAGGTCTGCCAGATCGGCCTGTCGATGGGCGCCGACGACTTCGGCTCGGCGATGCTCGAGGAGAACGTCGTCAGCTCGGCCGGCTGCACGCACCCGACGTCGATC
>CAYMRG010000162.1:0-10054 GCA_964392555.1 uncultured candidatus Brocadiaceae bacterium | reverse complement strand
TGCTCGCCGCGGCGCGCCGCGAACTGGCCGGTCGCGCCCGCGGGCGCGTCGATGCCCACGTCCGCTATGCGGGTCAAGGCGCGACCCTGCGCCTGCCGCTGACGGGCCGGCTGGCGGCCGCGTTCGCCGCCGAGCATGGGCGGCGCTACGGGTTCACGACCGACGCGCCGCTCGAAGTGGTCCAGCTGACCGCCCGGGCCGAGACCGCCAACCGCCCGTTCCCAGCCGTCGAAACGCCCCCCCGTCAGGCCGATCCGCCACACCGCAGACGCCCGCCGGCTGGCGGGCCACCGCTGGCGGTCTGGGCTCGCGAACGACTGCATGGCGAGCAGCACGGGCCAGCCATCATCGAGGACGCCACCGGCACGACCCTGGTCCCCGCCGGTTTCAGGATCCGAACGACACCCGCCGGTCTGCACCTCGTTCGGGGCCGGTGATCTCCGACAACCGAAAGGTCCTGCTGGTCGCGAGGGGCCTTTGGGCTGCTCAGGCCCGCGTTTGGTTTGACCTTTGGGATTCCGTGCGCTACCCTTTCCCGTGAACGGGACGTCGCGAGACGGCTCGATCACCCAGACCGAATCGCTTCGCAGGCGCCTTTCCACCAGAGCCGTGCGAAGGACTGATACACCGCCGGGGGTTGTCCGCGACGGACGTAAAAACTTGACTCTCCTTCTTCCCCTTTTCCCGAAGTTTCACCCCCGGCTTCCTTTTCCGCTCCTGCACCGGGAATGCAGTTGAGCGACGGTTCGGTCGACGTCCAGAGGGCCCACAGCCAGATGGCCCACAGTCAGGTGGCCCAAAGCGGACGGGAGATGGCCTGATCCACACGGCCTCACCATGGGTGCCGTCGAGTGCACGGACCCGCGCCGGCGACCTTGAGCGCTTGTCCAACCTTGGGGGCGGGTTGGGGATCCGATCCGTGTGAGCCTGGCAGGTTGCACCGATCGGGAATCCCCAGAACCGGGCGCCTGAGTCTCGGGATTCACGGAAATCGCGCAGATCTCCGCAGCCACCCCACCCGGAGCCGGTGCGCATCGCGCACCTCGTGTGCCGCGCTCCCGCTCGCCGCCAGGGCAATCGTCAGAGTTTGATCTGCAGCTCGGCCCTGCCGTTCGCCGGCACTTCCGTGTCGACGACGACCGGCTTGCACTCCGGCGCTGCGATCTTCAGCTGCAGCTTGCCGGGCGGCAGCTGGCGCAGCAGCGTCGGGCCGCTGACCATCACCGACCGATCCCCGACGAACACGCGGGCGCGCACCGGGTTGCCGTCCTCGCGCTTCACGTCGATCAGCAGCTGACCGGCGGGGACGCGGACGCGCCACGGACCGGCACCCTGCAGCACCATGCGGACCGGCACGTCGACGACGGCCTGCTCGCCTTCACTCGCCTCCTGCTCGATGTCCCAGGCGGCGGCGGGCACCGTGATCGAATCGCCGGCCACCAGATCGGGGCCCATCCAGCCGCCCTGCTCATCGGTGACGAACGCCGGGCCGCGCTCGCGGACATCGTGCCAGCCGACCCGCGTGAAGCCGATCGGGGTGTCCGCCATCGGGTGGCCTTCGCCGTCGAGCACGCGCAGCTCGGCCTCGGCACGCAATGCGACCTTGCCGAGATCGACGCGCCCGTCGACGCCCGGCAGAGGCAGGATCGCCGGCACCAGGCGCGGCCGCAGCGAGGCCGAGGCCGGCACGACCGCGAGGAACGACAGGCCGGCGGCCGGCGTCGCGAGGTCGAACGCCCCGGTGTCGACACTCGTGCCGTCGACGCGGCGCGGATCGAACTGCGCCACGTCGCGCAGGCAATCCCAGCGACCGACGATCGCGACCGTCGCCGCGACCGGCGCGCCATCCGGGCCGACGACCTGGCCGACGACGTGCGTCGGCGTGCAGGCCTGCAGCACGATCTCGGCAGCGCCCTTCTGGCCGACGAGGAGGCGGCGGCCGATCGTGTTGCTCACGGCCAGCTCGAACGGCTCGTCGTTGGGCACGCGCACGATCGCGGTGCCGTCTTCGCCGAACAGGGAGGTGATCTCCTGCGATCCCCGCGCGGTGCGCAGGTAGACGCTGTCGATCGAGCCGAAGTCGGGCACCCGCACCTTCTGCTTGGCGAGCGGACGCACCTGCAGGGCGGCGTCGACGGACTTGTCGGCCCCGACCTCGAGCCTGCCGACGGCGCGCTCGTAACCTTCGGTCAGGCAGACGACCTCGTAGCTGCCGGGCAGGCGCTCGAACTCGGCCTTGCCGCCGTGCACCTCTTCCTCGCGCAGGACGTGGCGAGGCAACGGCCCGAGGATGCCGAGCAGCAGCTCGTCGACCGCCCCACCGCCGACCTCGACGACCTTGACCGCGACCGGCGTGGTCTTGCCCTCGGGCAGGCCCGGCAGGTTGACGACCAGCGTGCGCGGCGGACGGCGTTCACCGGTCGGTCGGTGATCCTGGCCGCTCACCTCGGCGCCGCCATCATCCTCCGGCTCGTCCTCGTCCTCGTCCTTGCCGTCGCTCTTCGGCAGTTCGGGCAATTGCAGCGTGAACGGCTGCTCGCCGTCCGGCCGCTCGAACAGCACCTTCTGCCGCCCGACCATCACGACCAGGTCGCCCTCGCTGGCGGCGCCAAACAGCTCGAACGTCCCGTCGGCCCCGACTTCGCTCCACGGCCCGCGGTGCACTTCCTCGACGCCGACGAACGCGCCGGCCGCCGGCTTGCCGTCCACCAGCAGCACCTTGCCGCGCACGGCGAAACCCGGCGACGCGCGCAGGATCGCCGGCGGCGCACCCGGCACCCAATCGACGCGGCTGTAGTCGGCGATGCACAGCGATGGCGCCTCGGCATAGACATCGGCGACCGCGTTGTTGGCGTCGACGCCGGCGATCCGCGCCAACCCCTTGGCATCGGTCCGGACGTTGATGACGTCGGGCGTGTGGCCGCAGCCCACGCACCAGCCGAGTTGGGCGTCGGCGACCGGCCGGCCGAGCCAGTCGCAGAGCTGCACCGGCACTTCGACGGCCGGCGACAACGGCCAGACCAGGCTCGGCACGACCCGCTCGGCCGATGCGACGCCGTAGCCCGGCGCACGCAGGATCATCCAGGCGAAGCGCTTGACGTCGTCGCTGCGCACGGCGACGAACCCGTCGGCGTCACTCTTGGCGACCCGCTGCGACCACATCTTCCCCGACACCGGCGTGCGCGCCTCGTCGACCAGCAGCAACTCGGCGCCGGCGATCGGCTTGCCCGTCACCGCGTCGACGACGCGGAACGCCTGCCAGGTCTCGTCGCCGACGCTCACCGGCGCGTCGGCCGGCAGTACGCCGTCGTACGGCCGCTGCTGGGCCAGCGCGGCCGGCGCCGCCAGGGCCACCAGCCAGGACATCGGGACGAAGGCGCGGACACGACTCATCGGGTTCTCCATTGCGAACGGCGCATCATGCCAGTTCGCCCCCCGGCCCGCAGCACAAACGGACCCTTCTGCGGCATCCGAACCAGGGTGTTGGCTGGCGGCAGGCAGGCTGGGGCGCTGCGCCGAGGAATTTCTCGAACCAACCGCCGGGGCTCGCACGCACGTAGCAAAGGCGATCGGCGGCGAGCGCCAGCGAGTCTGGGAATTGCAACAAGTTCAGCCATGGGCTGTCCACTTGGGGCTTTTTCCCGGAAGCTGGGCTGCCCGAGATCGTCCTCGAGCCGACTCGCCCGGCCGCCGCGGCTCCCGCCGCGCAGCCCTGTTCGCCTTCCCCTCACCCCGCTACCATCCCTCCGGTTCCAAACTCCGAAGGAAGAGCCATGCTGCATCACGCACGGTTGGCCGCACTGTTCGCGGTCTGCATCGCCGCACCCGCCATCGCCCAGAAGGGCCTCTACGAAGACAAACAGCGCGGCTTCAAGCTCCGCGTCCCCGACAAGTGGACGACCGTGCCCGTGCAGATCGACGAGAAGTGGATCGTCGCCAAGTTCCTCTGCAACCGCAGCTACGAGACCAAGTCCCGTGACTACTCGGACTACGGCGAGCACAAGCCGTTCCTGCAGGTGATCTGGTTCAGCGACGAGGCGCGGAAGCTGCGCATCGCCGAGGAGAAGCGCGGCGACACCACCTACATCGCCAAGAACGCGCCGTACCGCGACTACAAGGACTACCTGAAGCGCAACCTCAGCGAGGGCTACTTCTTCGACAAGGAGGAGGAGACCGAGGAACTGGGCGCCAAGTGCTGGAAGTACCAGGTCAAGATCGAGAAGGGCGCGAGCATGAAGCGCCGCCTCGCGACCTGGATGTTCCGCACCGACGACGGCGAGCTGGCGGTCGAGATGGAGGTCCTCGAGGACCACTACGAGAAGCTCGAGCCGATGATCATGAGCACGCTGAAGTCGTTCCGGCTCATCGAGAAGCAGGCCAGCGACGCAGCCGCGGTCACCGGTGGCCCCGGCGGCAGCGCGACCACCGAGCTGATGTGGAAGAGCGATCGCGAGCAGTGGCGCAAGCTGTCGGTCACGGAACGGCAGAACCGCCGCAAGCAGATCGAGGAAGCGCGCATGGCGCAGGTCCAGAAGGACATCCCCGAGGGCTGGTCGGTGAAGCGGACCAAGCACTACCTGGTGCTGTCCCATGGCGACTCCAAGTTCACGAACCGGCTGGTCGACGCCGCCGAGGCGTTCCGGCTGTGGCTCGAGAAGCAGTTCGATTCGGTCAGCGACGAGTACGTGATGCAGGGCGTGATCCGCGTCTGCGCCGACGTCGACGAGGCGCGCGCCTACGTCAAGGGCTCCGGCGACTGGGAGTCGTTCAACGCCGACGACCGTGAGGTCGTGTCGTTCCAGGACAAGAGCGCCGGCAACCAGGGCAACGTCTTCGGCCGGCTGTTCGCCGGCATGATGGACCAGTACCTCTACGACAAGGACCCGTACCTCTACGAGTACCTGCCGCTGTGGCTGCACTGGGCGCTCTACGACTACGTCGGCACGTCGGTCGCCAAGGGCACCAAGCTGACGTTCGAGCCCGACCAGGACGACACGAACTTCATCCGTGACCTGCAGCGCGCCAACACCTTCCTCGGCCTCAAGGACATCATGGGGACGAAGTACGAGGACATCGAGAACCGCGACGACTACCGGAAGTACTTCGTCCAGACGTCGCGCTGGTTCCGCTACACGCAGGGCCCGGGCCTCAAGCGCGCCGAGCTGAAGGACTTCCTCGATCGCATGCTGAAGATCACGATCTCGGCGGCCGAGCAGATCGAGAAGGAACAGAAGGCGAAGGTCAGCGGCGAGGCCCAGACCGAGGCCGAGGAAGAGCGGCGCGCCAAGGAGCGCAAGGAGTACTGGAAGATCCGCCGCAACAAGGTGCTCGAGCTCCAGCTCAAGGAACTGAACTGGTCGGATGACACGTGGCAGAGCCTCGAGAAGGCCCACCTCGACATCCTGAAGAAGGTGTGAGCCCAGCCCCCTCGACCGCAACCCTCACCCAGACCGCACCCGACCCTCAGCCTGCACCGACCCCCAGCCTGCAATGAAGCGCATCGCGACGATTCTCGGCCTTACCGCCATCTCGGCCGTGGCCACCGCCCAAGACAGCCTGCAGCTCACCGACGGGCGGTTCCTCGTCGGCCCGAAGATCGAGCCGGCCGGCGAGACCTTCAAGGTCACCTTCCCGCACGGTGAGGTGATGGTGCCGAAGTCGGCCGTCAAGGAGACCTCGCTCGTCGAGGCGGGGGCGGCGAAGCCGCCGTCGCCCGACGACCAGGCCAAGATCGACCAGGGTCTGGTGCGGCTCGAGAACCGCTGGGTCACGCCGGAGCAGCGCGACAAGGAGCTGGCCAAGCGCGCCGAGCAGCGCGATGCGCGCATCAAGGAGGCGATGGCGCACCGCGCCTGGGCCAACCGCTACAACCTGAAGACCGACCAGTTCGCCTTCGAGTTCACGATCGACCCCGACGTGATGAAGAAGTTCGCGGACCTGATGGAGGTCTACTACCGCGAGTTCACGAAGGAGTGGGGCATCAAGAAGCCCTCGAAGCTCGGCCGCCTGAAGGTCTGCTTCTACCACGACGAGGACTACTACCACCAGGTCAGCGGCGCGCCGGGCGGCGTCATCGGCTACTTCCGCTTCGTCCAGCCGATGGAGCTGAACTTCTTCTATGACCGCCTCGATCCCGATTTCACCGTGGACGTCATGTTCCACGAGACGAACCACTACCTGACCACGCTGATCGACCCGAAGTTCCGGTATCCGATCTGGGTCAACGAGTCGCTGGCCGAGTACTACGGCGCCAGCAACTGGGACTGGGACAAGAAGCAGATGACGATCGGCGGCCTCCAGGAAGGGCGCCTCGCCGTCATCCAGGACGCGATCCGCAACGACGAGTGGCAGAAGCTCGACACGCTGATCCGCCTCAAGCACGGCGAGTTCAACGCCACGCACTACGCGTGGGGCTGGTCGTTCGTGCACTGGCTGATGGAGAACAAGGAGACCAACAAGAAGTTCAAGGAGTTCTATCTCGGGCTCGCCCGCGACAAGAATCTGAAGCGTGAGCCGGTCCCGCCGGCGATGAAGGAAGTGCCCTCGGACGACGTCGCCGACTACCTGCTGAAGTGCCTCGGCGCAAAGAGCGTCGACGAGCTGCAGGAAGGCTGGTACGCCTACGTCAAGACGCTGAAGCCTTCGTCGGGGCGCGGTTACTACGAAGCCGGCCGCATCGCGATGTACGAGGACATGCCGATCAAGGCGCAGCGCTACCTGAAGACCGCGCTCGACATGGACTTCAAGGGTCCCCAGGTCTACGCCGAGCTGAGCCGCGCGCAGTACCGCAAGCACGAGTATGAGGATGCCGCGGCGACGATGCGCACGGCGATCGCGCTCGACCCGTTGAACGCGGAGCTGTATCTCGGCCTCGCCAAGGCCGTGCGCTTCGCCGAGTCCGAAGAGGCCGCGACCAAGTACAACTGGCTGGCGCTCGAAGTCGCGAAGGCGACCAGCGACCCCAGCGAATACGCGATCCTGGTCGACCTCGGCCCCGACTACGTGACGCCGAAGTCGGCTTCGGCGGGCGGCGGCAAGTAGCGGCGCCTCGGCCCCTCAGCGTGTCCAGGGGCGACTACTACTCCCGCTCGCCACGCGAGGAAACGCGGGAGTAGTAGATCAGCGCGTCCTGCGGCCGCAACCCAAGGTTGCGCGGCGCTACGCGCCGCCAGAAGGGGCCGCAGGCGCGCTGCAGTCTCCAGGGGCGACTACTACTCCCGCTCGCCAACGGCGAATCCGCTCGCCATGCGAGGAAACGCGGGAGTAGTAGATCAGCGCCGCACCACGAAGGGCTCCGCCGCGTCACCGGGCGGAGCTGGCGTGACGACGAGCCGTTGGACCCGCGCGAATGCGGGGCCGCGCTCCAGCCAGGCGACGAAGCGGTCGATGGCTGCCGGTTCGCCCTGTGCCTCCCCGGTCACGGCGCCGTCCGACTCGTTGCGGACGAACCCGCCGAGACCGAGCGCCGCACCCTGCCGCACCGTGGCGGCGCGGAAGCCGACGCCCTGCACGCGCCCTTCGACGCGGAAGGCGATCCGGCGCGAATCAGCCCGCACTTCCCACCACCACCACGACCGCGCACGCCGCTTTCGCCGCCCCGCCGCGTCGGGCTCCCTGCCAGCGTGCTCGGCGGGGCCACGGCCCCGCCTCCGACTGCTTCGGTCGCCCTCCTTGCCGGACGACGAAATCGACGCGCTCGGACGCGGCGGTTGGTGAGAAATGCGGGCTGGCCCCGTCGCTCACTTCGTGGCCCCCCCGCGCCGCAGGAATGCCGGGTCGGTCGCAACCAGCGTGACCAGGTCGGCGATCGTCACGCGTTCGTTCGCGAGCAGCTGGTCGACGCGCAGGTCGAGGCGCAGACGATCGCTCGGCCGCAGGTCGCGACCGACCGCATAGACGAACAGCTTGCGCGCGACGGCCCCGACGAACGCCGGATCCTGCCGCAGCACGCGCTTCAGGTCGGCGAGCCCCTCGAGCCGCTGCCCCGATGGCAACTCGCCGCTGCAGTCGATCGGGCCGGCCGCATCTGCATCGCGGTGCCGGCCGATCGCGTCGTAGCGCTCGAGCGCGAAACCCAGCGCGTCCATGCGAACGTGGCAGCCGGCGCATTCCTTGCGATCGCGGTGCTGCGCGAGCTGCTCGCGGAACGACTTCGCGCTGTCGACCGCGGCCTCGTTCTTCAGCGAGTCGTTGCCGGGCGGCGGCTGCGGCGGGGCCTGGTCGAGCAGGTTCTGCAGGATCCACTTGCCGCGCTTGACCGGCGACGTGCGACGCGGGTTCGACGTCACCGCGAGGAAGCTGCTGTGGCCGAGCACGCCGCCACGTTCGCGCAACGCCGGCGGCAGGTCGATGCGAACGAAGCCCTCGGCGCCCGCCGACCAGGGCAGGCCGTAGAACGCGGCGAGTCGCGCATCGGCGAACGTGAACCCGCAGTCGAGCAGATCGCGCACGTCGCGGCCTTCGCGCACGATCGCGGCGAACACCAGTTCGGTCTCACGCCGCAGCGACGTGCGCAGCTCGTCGTCGAAGCCCGGGAAGCGCTCGGGGTCCGGCGTGCGGTCGGCGAGGCTGCGCAGTTCGAGCCATTGCGCCGCGAAGTCGGTCGCCAGCGCCTCGGCCCGCGGGTCGGTCAGCAACCGCTTCAGCTCGCCGCGCAGGACCTGCGGATCCGCGAGCCGGCCGCTGGCCCCCAGCTCGCGCAGGCGATCGTCGGGCGTGCTCGCCCAGACGAAGAACGCGAGCCGCGTCGCCAGCGCCGGCCCCGGCAGCCCACCCGGCGCGTCGCCGTCGAGACCGCCGGATTCGATGCGGAACAGGCAGTGCGGCGACACCAGCGCCGCCTGCAGCACGAGGCGCAGCGCCTCGACCGGCGACCGGCCGGCAGCCAGTTCCTCGCGCCCGAGCTGCAGCAGGTGCGCCGACTCGGCGCCTTCGACCGGACGACGCCACAGCCGCGGCAGCAGCGCGCGCACGACGCTGCGCAACTTCGCCTCGTCGTTGCCGGGCTTCGCCAGCGCGGCGTCGAGCCACGCGCGCGCCGGCGCCGGCGTTTCGACGTCGAGCGGGCCCCGGATCTCGAGGTCCTCGACCTGCAGGTTGCGGTCGCGGCGCGCCGGGTCCGCGTTGTCGGGATCCCAGAAGTCGTTGAGGAACGCGATCGCGAAGCGATGCGCGCCCCCCGGCAACGAGGCGCGCAGCGCGAACGGGCCCGGCCGCTTCTCGGCGACGGCCCAGGTCGTCAGTTCGCGACCGTCGAGCAGCAACTGCATCTTCGCCGGCTCGTCGCCGGCCTGGTCGGCGCCGGCGACGACGACCAGTTCGTAGGTGCCGTCGCGCGGCAGCGTCGTGCGCTGCTCGATCGTCGCCCGCGTGTAGAGGTTGGCGCGGCCACCGTCCCGGCCGAAGTCCACGCCGTCGACGAGCTGCATCGTCTCGGCGGCGAACCGGCGCGGCCCCGGATCCGGCGCCGGGAACACGCGCTCGGCGACGACGCGGGCCGCCGCGAGGTGGTTCTCGAGGTGCAGCGTCGAGAACGTCATGGCGTCGCCGATCGAATCGAAGCCATAGCCGAGGTCGTCGGCGGGGAACGACGTGGTCGCAACGCGCACGCCGAACAGGTCGCGCATCACGTTCTCCCACTGGGTCCGGCTCAGGCGTCGGACCGTCACCCGCCCCGGCTCCACGGGCAAGGCGGGCACGTCGCGTCGCAGCCGTTCGCCCAGCGCCGCCGCGAACCGATCGCGTTCGGCGGCGGCCGGCTGGTCGGCGTCGCGTGGCGGCATCTCGCAGCTGACGAGGCGCTGGCGCATGCGGCTGAGCTGCCAGGCCGCGTCGACCGGCGCAGTCGGCGCCCGCGTGAGGTCGAGGTCGCCCTTGGTCGCGTCACCACCGTGGCAGTCGACGCAGTACGTCGCGACGAACGGATCGTCGGCCGCAGCCTGCGCCGACAGCGCACCGCCGGCGAGCGCGAGCGCGAGCGCGAGCGATGGGGAGACCAGCCGGGCGGGCACCATTGGTAGATCTCAGGTGATGAGGAAGAGGAAAGCAATCCGAC